>CAYSXO010000023.1:6742-20590 GCA_964434995.1 uncultured Sphaerobacteraceae bacterium | reverse complement strand
GTCCTTGGCCGGGCAACAGAAGAAGCGGCGATTTACACCGGTCCCAGGATAGGGGCCTTGCTCAACGCCACACTCGGGAACGCGGCCGAACTCATTATTGCCATCGTCGCACTGCGAGGAGGGCTGGTTGGGGTGGTCAAGGCGTCCATCGCCGGGTCGATCATCGGGAACATACTTTTCGTGCTCGGGCTTTCCCTCCTCCTCGGCGGCGTCAAAAACGGAACCCAGTTCTTCGACCCGAAGA
Organism: uncultured Sphaerobacteraceae bacterium; assembly: GCA_964434995.1. Taxonomy (GTDB): domain Bacteria; phylum Chloroflexota; class Chloroflexia; order Thermomicrobiales; family UBA6265; genus JACCXM01. Next base: position 20,346 of record CAYSXO010000023.1, on the reverse strand, counting down.
CGGCTGGCACCAACGCAACGATGATGCTGCTGGCGGTCGTTTCGCTGACCATACCGGCCGTCTTCGCCATTGGGCCAACGCACGTGCGCCCAGTGGAGGAGGCGATCGCTTTTCTCAGTGACGGCCTTGCCATTGTCCTCATTGTGCTTTATGGACTTTACATAGCCTTTTCACTTCGCCAGCCAGCCGCCGAATCTGAGCAAGTTGCCCATTCGGCGCCGGGTATGCCGCTGCGAACCGCGCTGTTGCTCATGGCCGCGAGCACCATTGGCGTGGTCATCATGAGCGAAGTTCTGGTCGGCGCGATTGAGCCCGTGGCCGAGCAGTGGGGACTTTCAGAGCTCTTCATCGGCGTCATTTTGGTGCCAATAGTTGGCAATATCGCCGAGCATATCGTTGCTGTTCAGGTGGCGATCCAGAACAAGATGGACCTCAGCCTTGGCATCGCCGTTGGCTCCGGTCTGCAGATCGCGCTTTTCGTCACACCCGTCCTGGTGGGCGCAAGCCTTCTGCTTGGCCACCCAATGACGCTCGTCTTCAACAGTTACGAACTGATTGGGCTTATCGGGGCTTCGGTCATAGCGGTCGTGATTTCGGTCGATGGCGAGTCGAACTGGCTCGAAGGCGCGCAGCTGTTGGCGCTTTACGCCATGCTGGCGATCGCATTTTTCTTTGCGGGTTAGGAGAAATCGGGTGAGTTCAGGTGCGGGCGTTCTGGAAGCGCTGAAGTCTACTGGCGCTCTGAAGGAGGGGCACTTTCTGCTCTCTTCCGGACGACATAGCGGGCAATATGTGGAAAAGTTCAATCTCCTGCGGCAACCAGCAGCGACATCGAGCGCCTGCGCCAGTTTCGCCGAGCTGTTCCGCGGCGACGACATCGATGTCGTCGCCGGGCCGACCACCGGCGGCGTGATCCTGGCGTTCGAACTGGCACGGCAACTCGGCGCGGTAGCGGCATACGCGGAACGAAAAGCTGACGGCGGGCAGGGCCGGGAGTTTCGCCGAGGCACAGTTTTCCCGGCAGGGGCACGAGTTCTTGTTGTCGATGACATCCTGACGACCGGTGGATCAGTCCGCGAAACGCTCGATGCCCTTCAGGAGCATCCTGTCGAGATTGTCGGCGCCGCCATCCTTGTCGATCGTGCGGGCGGCGCGGTGGATCTGGGCGTGCCGTTGCATGCACTGGTAACGATGGACATCGCGACCTGGGCGCCGGAAGATTGCCCGCTCTGTCGACAAGGACTGCCGCTGATCAAGCCCGGCACAACTCCCTCAGCAGGGAAATGACCGACGTACAGTAAGGGCACTCGATCCCGAACTGTCCGCGCTCAGAAGGCGTGGATCGCATGCTCTGCCAGCGTGCGCGGTCGATGATCAATGCCATGTCGGGGAACGTGGCACATGGAATAGGTGGGATATACGAAGTCCGGTTGATCAGTGCCTCATGCGCGGAGAGCGCCCTCACCCATCGCAATGGGAGTGGGGAGTGCTGGCAGGAACTCCCCTCCGTGGCGGAACGCATCATCCGGATTCCGTATTACTTCTCTTGAAGCTTGCTCTGCAAGGTCCTTCTGCAGGCAGACCGCCCGCGCGCCACTGGCTAGGGAAGGCCGATTGGTGGACTACGTTGCGCCGGGCGGCGTGTCGGCCATGCGCGCTCGCAGTTCATTCTGGAGCGCGATCAAATCCGTCATGCGTTGATCGATCTGGACAAGAAGGTCGGGCCGCGGCCGAGTGACATACTCGTCGCGGAGCTCGATGATCATCTGCGCCAATCGGCCAATCGTGCGCACCGTGTGGACAGGGTCGGCCTCGCGCGTCGCGTAGCTATATCCACTCACGTCGTTTGGTCCTTGCTGCTCGGGAGTGGGGCTCCAGCGAGCGTTTCCAGCAACTGCGCTTCGTCAAGAACCGGAACGCCAAGCTCACGGGCGCGATCAGCCTTGCTTCCGGCGTCGTCTCCGGCAAAGACGGCGCTGGTCTTGCGGGAGACCGAGCTCGCCACGATTGCCCCGGCCTTCCGAAGCATCGCTTCCGCCTCCGAGCGCGTCATGCGACTCAGGCGCCCCGTAAGGACAACAGTCTTTCCCGCCAACGGCCCACTTGCCGGACCGTCGCCCGCATCGACATCTGCCGTCCGAACCCCAGCGGCACGGAGCTTTTCAAGAACGGCGATGTTCTCGGGCGTGTGCAGGAAGTCATACACCCCCTGGGCCTGCACCGCGCCAATGCCCGGAACACTGTCGATTGTCTCGACATCTGCTCCGATGAGATTGTCGATTGAATGGAATCTGTCCGCAAGGAGCCGAGACGACCGCTCGCCGACGAAGGGAATTCCGAGGCCGAAGACAAGGCGGTTGAGCGGGCGGTCCTTGCTGGCTTCAACGGATGCGCGCAGATTCGCCGCGCTCAGCTCCCCGAGTCCTTCGAGCCCGGCGACTGCTTCCCAATCGAGGGCGTAGATGTCGCCCAGATCGCGGATCATGCCGAGATCGACAAACCGGTCGGCGAGCTTTTCGCCCATGCCTTCGATGTCCATCGCACCTCGGGCCACGAAGTGCTGAATGTGGCGCTTGAGCTGGGCAGGGCAAGCCGAATTGGTGCAGTAGCGAGCGGCTTCTCCTTCTGCCCGGTGCGTTGGCGCGCCACAGACGGGGCACGTCTCTGGCATCACGAACACGCGCTCGTGACCGGTCCTGCGTTCGGTCATGACCTGCACGATCTGGGGAATGACGTCTCCCGCCCGCTGTACAACGACGGCATCGCCGATGCGGATGTCCTTGCGGCGAATCTCGTCTTCGTTATGCAGGGTTGCGCGGCTGACGACGACGCCGCCAATGTTCACCGGCTCAAGCAGGGCAAGCGGCGTCAGGACTCCAGTTCGTCCCACGTTGACGACGATGTCATGTATGCGCGACGTTTGCTGAATAGCAGGGAATTTGTACGCCGTGGCCCAACGTGGCTCTCGCGAGACGAACCCCAACTCCTCCTGCTGACGCAGGCTATTGACCTTGATGACGACCCCGTCGATCTCGAAGGGGACCGATTCGCGCTGTTGCTGCCACCACTCGCACCGTGCCCAGACGCCATCTATCGTGCTGCTGGGCTCGGCATCGGGCGGGACCTCGAATCCCAGGGACTTCAGAAGGCGCAGTGCTTCGAGGTGAGACCCGAATCCCGGTCCCCCCTCGGCATAGCCAATCCCGTAGGTCAGGAGGCGAAGTGGACGCCGCGCCGTGATGGACGGGTCGAGTTGGCGGAGAGAACCCGCCGCGCCATTCCGGGGATTCATGAAGGTTCTGCCGCCGTCCCGCTCGATTCGCTCGTTGAGCGTCCTGAAATCGGCTTTTCTCATGAAGACTTCGCCGCGCACCTCGATCGAACGAGGGATCTCGCCGTTCCCGGGGCTTTGGAGGCGCAGTGGCACGTTGCGAATCGTGCGAATGTTGGCGGTGACATCCTCACCCGTGACGCCATCGCCGCGGGTCGCACCCCGGACCAGGACGCCGTTCTCGTACGTCAAGGCAACTGCCAGTCCGTCAATTTTCGGTTCCGTGACGAACTGGAACTCCGTGCTGGGCAAAATGCGCTCCAGCCGCGCGGCCCAGGCATCCACTTCCGGCCGGTCGTAAACGTTGCTCAGTGAGAGCATTGGCAACGGGTGCAAGACCTCCGAGAATCGGCCGCTCAGGGAAGAGCCAATCCGCTGCGTTGGTGACTCCGGCGTCACCAGCTCTGGATGAGCGGCCTCCACCGCGCGCAACTCGCGCATGAGGTCATCGTATTCTGCATCGGTCGCCGACGGCGCATCGAGGACGAAGTAGTCGTAGTTGAGCCGTTCGATTCGTTGGCGCAAGGCGTCGATACGACGCTCCAGGGACGTCGAGTCGCTGGCAACGTCTGTCATACTTGAGGGCTCCTGTCGGGAGACCGGCGCGGGCGTCTGCTCGGCTGAGTACACTAGAAAACCGCGGGTGTCCGTACGCCGCGATCTTACCATAGCCGTCGAACGAGTTGGCCCGTTCCATCGAGGGCGGATCCGCGGCAGAGCGATGGACGACTTCCACGAATACGAGAACACTGGGCATGATGTTGCTGGATCCGTTGCCTCCGCGGCGGATCCAGCATTTCACGGGCTGGCGCTTCGAGCCGAAGCGTTCATTGCCGAACAGGGCGGCCGCGCTTCGGAAGATCTCCTGATTTCCCATGTGTTCGGGTCGGCTGGGTCGCCATCGCTCTGGCGGCCGCTGCTGCGGGATGTGCTCAGCCATCATGCGGGCCTGACCTTGCGTACCGATGGGGCGTGGCTCCTCGCCAACGCACCAATGCGGCCAGGCGAGGGGCCAGGTCTGCTCGATGCGTTCGCTGTCCTTGATGTGGAAACGACGGGACTTTCTCCTAGCCGGCAGCGGGTCATCGAGATTGCGATTGTGCATATCGAGCATGGCTCGGTTGTTCAGAGTTGGGAGTCGCTCTGCCAACCAGGCCGCTCGGTCCCGGCCTACATCGTGAAGATGACGGGCATCGACGACGAACTCCTCAAGGATGCCCCACTGTTTGAGTCAATTGCCGATGATGTTGTTGGCCTTCTCGCTGATCGAGTGATCGTGGGCCATAACGTTGGCTTTGACATCGATTTTGTCAATGCTGAGCTCAAACGGCTTGAGCGGCCACCCATAGTGAACGATCGGGTCGACACACTGGCGTTGGCATCACGGCTCATCGCCAGCCTGCGCAGGCCGAATCTGCAAGCTGTCGCCCAGAAGCTCGGCCATGCCGAAGGTAGGCGCGTGAGGCACCGGGCTGGCGCGGACGCGGAGTTGACGGGGAAGGTCGCGGTTTCGCTGGTCGAGCAGGCCAGGGACGCCGGTTTTGAAACGCTCGATGAGTTGAAGGGCATCTCTCAGTCGATGACCCGGCGGCCGCGGGAGCGCATGCCTCGTGCCAGTTCGGTCGTCGATCGATCGTTGCTCGCTTCAATTCCAAAGGCCCCGGGCGTTTACGTCATGCGTGACGGGAACGATCGGGTTGTCTACGTCGGGAAGGCGAAGAACCTGCGTGAGCGAGTGGGCACCTATTTTTCTCAGCCTCTTGGCTACACCCGGAAGATGGACGGGCTGATTGAGTCGTTGGCACGGATTCAGGTCGAGGTCGTCGGCTCAGAGCTAGAAGCGTTGCTGCTCGAGTCGCAACTCATACGTCGGTATCAGCCGCGCTATAACACAGCCCTCCGGTCCCACGAGCAGTACCCATTCATCAGGGTCGATGTTGCCAATCCATGGCCCAGGGTCAGCCTGGCAAAGTCTCGAAAGGACGACGGCGCACGCTACTTTGGGCCTTTTCGCAGCGCCGCAACCGCAAGAAAGACGGTCGATCTCATCAATCGCGTCGTTCCTCTGCGGACGTGCACGCGCTCATTCCGCAGCGCCCGATCGTACGGTTCGCCATGCATTCAGCTGGACCTTGGCCGATGCATGGGCCCATGCGTTGGCCGCGCTGACCGGGACGAGTACATGGCGCTGGTGCATCGGGTCATCGACTACGTTGATGGCCGCGATCAGGCCTTGCATGACGTACTGTGGCAGGGGCTCGAAGATGCTGCCGCCGCGCTCGATTTCGAGCGGGCCTCGCGGCTGCGGCGAGAGCTGCATGCCTCCCTCTCCCTGACATCGGTTCAGCGCCGCCTTCGCGAGTCGACAGAGGCGAACTGGGGCGTCCTGGTGACGCCATCGCCGGACGAGGGCGCGCGCGAGATCATGGTGATTCTGCGTGGGCGAATCTGGTCTCAGACGCGCATCGGCGTTTGCGCGGAGCCAGCCGAATTGGCGGCTCGTCTGGAGCGGAGCTGGAAACGGTATCTTTCCGCGGGGCTGCGTGAGCCGGATCACGATTCCGTTGACGACATGCATATTCTCGGTTCGTGGCTCTCACGTCACGAGGGGCATCCGGCGATGATCCCGATTGACCGGTTCGCCGAGGTGCAGGATTGGCCGGCTGTTGCCGCCAACGCTCTCGGCCTGAGCCGGGATCAGCTCGATTTCGATGCGTGGCGCAAAGCGCGCGATGGCGGAGAAGCCGATTGGGATACCGCGTCCATCGTCGGCAATGCCGACGAGGTTTCCGTGGAATGAGCTTTGCGATGCAAAAAGGGGTGCTTGAGCCTGCCCTGGCCGAGTGGTGGCAGCGGCGATCTGGAAAACGATTGGGTGGTGTGTGTTGATGCTTTCGATTCGGGAAAAGGAAGAGGCGCTCGAGCACATTTCGGACGAGATCAGGGTGTGTACCCGTTGTGAGTTGCATCGCACGCGGACAAAGGCGGTGCCGGGCGAGGGCCCCGCGGATGCCCGCATCATGTTGATTGGCGAAGCGCCGGGGTGGAACGAGGACCAGCAGGGCCGGCCGTTCGTCGGCGCGGCAGGGAAGTTTCTCGAGGAGCTGCTTGCCGCGGCGGATTTGAAGCGCGAAGAGGTCTTCATCACGAATGTGGTGAAGTCGCGTCCGCCAGGGAACCGTGATCCGCTGCCGGACGAAATTGCCGCCTGTGCCCCCTATCTGGAGCGGCAGATCGAAGTCATCGACCCGGATGTCATTGTGACGCTGGGCCGCTTTTCGATGGCGCGCTGGTTCCCGGGCGAGCGGATCTCCCGCATTCATGGGCAGCCGAAGCAGGTCGGTCATCGGCTGATTGTGCCGATGTATCACCCGGCGGCCGCGTTGCATCAGCAGGCGCTGAAGGCGACGATCCTTGAGGATTTTGGCCGGCTGCCGCGCATTCTGGCCGAGGCCGAGGATACGCGGCGAAGGGAAGGTGAGGTCGACGAGCCTCCGGCGCAGCAGATTTCGATGTTCTGAGCCTCCTTATCGCGTGCTGGTGGGACATGGGTTCGTGAGCCCGCGTTTCGCGTGGTAGAGCCACCGCGGCTTCGCGTGGGCCTTGCCGCCGGCCGCCACGCTGGCGGTCCTGTTCTGGTCATTGGGTTAGCGGTAGTTGTGCGCCGACGGCGCAATTTGACGGACATGGCCGAACTCGGGATCGGGGTCCGCGTCTTCGCTCTGCTGGGTGATGATGTTGATCTCGGGGATGGCCGACTGCTCCAGATGGTCCGGGATGGTGAACTCCGCGCGGGCTTCCGAGAGGGGCCAGAGCCGTTCCGCCAGCAGATTGATGGTGTTGGCCCGTTGGCGCAGGATGCCCTCGATGACGACAAATGGCTCGCCACGCACGATATGGCGCTGCTCGCTGTAAAGGTCGGGGTAGACGATGACATTGGCCAACCCGTGCTCGTCTTCCAGCAGGAGAAACGTGATCCCTTTGGCCGTACCCGGACGTTGCCGGCAGACGATAAGACCGGCTAGCTGAATGCGTGTGCCGTCGGGGATATGCGGAAGCTCGGCAGTCGAGCGGATGGCGCGCGGCAGGCGAGGCCGGAGCAGGCCGAGCGGGTGATAGCGCGGTGAGAGGCCCATGATGGCGTAGTCGTTGGCCATCTGCTCCCAGGGACCCATGGGCCGCAGCTCGGCCATATCCTGCTCGACCGGCAGAGGGATAGGCAATTGGCGGCCAGCGGTCTTGCCATCTTTACCGCCAAAGCCGCGGGCGGGCAGGAAGAGTCCCAGTTGCCAGAGGGCCTCGCGACGCCCCAGGCCGAAGCAGTCGGCGATGCCGACAGCGACGAGGCTTTCGGCGGCCTCGATGCGCAGGGGAGCGCGGCGCACCAGATCGGCGAGCGACTGGTAGGGACCGGCTGCCTCGCGCTCGGCGACGATGCGAGCGGCGACGTCCTGACCGACCTCCGCGACATATCCCAGACCAATGCGAACGGTGTTGCCGGAGGCGGTGCACTTGACGTTGCTCTCGTTGACGTCGGGAGGCGCGATGCGGACGTCGTGGCGGCGGGCGTCGTTGGTCAGGACATGGGGAGGGTAGAACCCCATCGGCTGGTTGTTGAGCAGCGCGCAGACGAACTCGGCCGGGTAGTAGTGCTTGAGCCACGACGACTGGTAGGCCAGGATGGCGAAAGCCGCCGCGTGGCTCTTGGGAAAGCCATACTCGGCGAAGCCGATCAGCTTCTCGAAGACCTTCCTGGCGGTTTCTTCATCGACGCCCTTGCCGAGCGCGCCCGCGATGAACTGCTCTTTGATGCGCAGCATGGCTTCGCGCGAGCGCTTGCGGGTCATGGCTCGCCGGAGCTGATCGGCCTGGCCGGCGCTGAAATCGGCCAACGCCATTGAGACGCCAAGAACCTGCTCCTGATAGAGGATGACCCCCAGCGTCTCGCGCAGCACCGGCTCCAGAAACGGGTGATCGTAGACTGGTGACTCGGCGATCCCTTGCCGGGCCAGCTCGCGCTGGCGAACGTAGGGATTGACCGCGCCGCCGATGATCGGGCCAGGGCGCACGATGGCGACCTGCACGACCAAATCCTCCAGGGAGCGGGGGTGGGTGCGCAGCAGGGTCTGGATCTGGGCGCGGCTCTCGATCTGAAACGTGCCGATCGTATCCCCGGCGCAAATCATGTCATAGACCGCCTGATCCTCGAAGTCGATGCGGCTGAGATCGACCGGCGGCTTGCCATTCGCGGGGATCAGGCGCAGATTCTCCTCGACCAGCGACAGCATGCCGAGGGCGAGGAAGTCGATTTTGACAAAGCCGGCATCGTCGCAGGAGTCTTTGTCCCACTGGCAGATGAAGCGCCCCTCCATGGAGGCGGGTTGCACCGGCACCAGATCGACCAGCGGGGCGGACGAGATGATCATGCCGCCTGAGTGCTGGGAGACATGGCGGGGAAAGCCGGCCAGCTCTTTGGAAAGCTCCACCAGATGCCGCCAGGGAGGTGCATCCATGCGGGAGGCGTATTCCGGAATGCGTGCCAGTTCCAGGCCCAGATCGCCGGCGTAGCGCGGCTCGCTCAGCTTGGAGATGCGGTCGAGATCGGCGGTGGGAATGCCGAGTGCCTTGCCGACGTCGCGCACCGCCGAGCGGAGCCGGTAGGTGGGGAAGGCGCAGACGAGCGCGGCGTGATCGGGGCCGAAGCGCTCGTAGACACGCAGAATGAGTTGCTCGCGGATTTCGCGCGGGAAGTCGATGTCGATATCGGGAATGGAGCTCATCTCGTCGTTGATGAAGCGTCCGAGCATCAGGTTGTGCGCCAGAGGATCGACGTGCGAGAGGCCGATCAGGTAGCAGACGATCGAGCCGACGGAGGAGCCCCGGCCGCGCCCCGGCGGCAGGGTGGCCGCATAGCCATCTGGTCCCCGAATCTCGACGGAAACCTCACGGGCGATTTCCAGCAGATCGCGGTAGAGCAGAAAGAACCCTGAAAGCCCGTGGCTGGTGATGAGTTGCAACTCTTCCTGCAGCCGCGCCTCGGCGGCTGGCCAGCCAGCGGGATCGTAGCGGCGGCGCAGCTCGCCCTGACAAATCTCGGTCAGCACGTCATCCGAGGTTTTACCGGGGACGGTGGGGTAGTCCGGAAAGAGGTAGGTCAGGTCGCGCGAGAGATCGAAGCTGACGCAGCGTTCGGCAAGGGCAACGGTTGCCCGCACCGCCTCCGGGTAGGCGGAGAAGCGGGCGGCGGCTTCGCGCGGGGAGCGCAGGAAGAACTCGGTGTTCGGCAATCGCTCCCGGTGGCAGCCATCGAGCGTGGTGCGATGCCGAATGGCGACCAGCACATCCTGCAGGCGATGGCGCGGCTGGCGATGATAGTGGACATTCCCGGTGGCAACGGTAGGCAGCCCGGCATTGGCGGCCAGCCGGGAGAGGACCGCGGCCCGCCGCGCATCGCCGAAGACCAGGTTGTGCTGCAGCTCGACCGCGACGTTCGCCGGACCAAACCACTCGACGTAACGATTGAGTTGGGCTCGGGCCTCACCCCAACGCTCCGCATCGACGAGGCGAGAGAGCGCGCCGCGCCGGCAACCAGTGAGCAGGATCAGCCCCTCGGCATGATCCGCGAGGAGAGACGGATCGAGCCGTGGTTGCCGCGCCTCGTCCTTCTTCCAGACCTCGCGAGGTGGGGAGAAGGGAGTGAGCGCGTCTTGTGGCGGCAGATTGGGGCCGGCGTAGGCGGCAGTAATGAGCCGGCAGAGGTTGCGATAGCCGGCGGCCGTTTCGGCAAGAAGGGTAAGATGAGAGCCATCCTCCAGCGTCAGCTCTGCGCCGGTGATCGGGGCGATGTCGGCGGCTCGTGCCGCCCGCGCGAACTCCATCGCGCCATACAACCCATCATGATCGGTAATCGCCAGCGCGCGGTAGCCGAGATCGGCGGCGCGGCCAACCATCTCTTCCGGCAGTGAGGCGCCATCGAGAAACGAGAAGGCGGTGTGCAGGTGGAGCTCGACGTAATCGGGTGATGGGTGATGGGTGATGGGTGATGGGATGGACGAGGGGGAGAGGGGGTTGGGGGTGGGAGAGGTGTGGGGGACGGGGAACGGGAAGCAGATCGTCGAATCAGCCTCCGATTTTCGGTTGCTGGCTTCTTCTCGACTCCTCGACATCTCGACTTCTCGACTCACCCATCACCCATCGCTCGCCACCCATCACCCTCAGTAGCTCTGCTCGAACCAGCGGCCGCTGATGCGGTCGTGGAAGAGGGTGCGTAGGGCGCCGTCGCGCAGCACGACCTGGAGGTATCGGCGGCTGATTGGCTCGCGCCACCATTCGTCATCAACCTGCCAGGTGTCCTGAATGCGCTCGATCTCGCGGTCGCGGCCCCGCTCGTGCAGCAGGCGCGGCTGGCCGCTGTGCCGATCGAGCGTGACCTCGACCGGGCGCGGCAGATTCAGGGATCGAACGCGATCAGTGCCTGCCGGCGTTCGGGAAGACGCGACCATGGCTCAACCTCCGCGACGCGAAAAAGGCCGGACGTGCCGAAACGTTGCTTGAGCTGGCGGCTGGCCTCGGTGAGTTGCCGGGGGCGACGCGAGTGGAATCCTGGCAGAAGCTCCTGCCGACTGGTGGCATCGATCAGGCCGGAGATCTCCAGCGTCAGCTCTTCGACTGGGCCGGCCAGGGAGAGGTTCTGCAAGCGGTAACCCAGGGCTTCGATAAGGCGCTTGTGGCCGCCCGGCTCGCGCAGGATGGTGATCTGCTCCCAGGCCTGACCGCTCTCCAGAGCGGCGCGCAGCCGGGCCTGCCGCACGTGGCGGTTCTGCAGCAAGGGACGATCGAAGGCGCGCAGGACGAGCCGCGTCATGGCGATCTGGAGCGTTTCGCGGCTGGTGGCCGGCGCCGGGAGCGTCAGCGATTCCACGATGGTCTCGGGGTGCTGGCGAGGCCGCACCGGCTCGGGATCGTTGCCGCGAGCCAGTTCCCAGGCACGGCGCCCTTCCGCCCCGAAGCGCGCCTGCACCGCCGCCGGCGGGAGCGCGGACAGATCGCCCAGGGTGCGCAGCCCCAACCGCTCCAAGCGCCGTTGCTTGTCCGGCGCCAGGGGGAGCAGGGAGGTGGGCGCGGTGGCCAGGAACGCCGGCAACGAAGCGGCATCGACCAGCCGAACGGTCCCCGCGCTGGCACGATGGGCGGCGACCCGGGCCGCGAACTTGTTGGGCGCCACGCCCGCGCGCGGACGCAGCAGCGCCGGCACCGTTGCCAGCAGGCGCTCGGCCGCGTGCTGGGGCGGCCCAAGCAGGCGTTCCAGTCCGGTCAGATCGACGGCATAGCAGCCCGGGAGTGCGGCGTCGATTTCGACCGCCGGGCTGAGGGTCTCCAGCCCAACCACGACGCGCTCAGCCGCCACGCTCTCCCGGACGGGATGGGGCGAGAGAATCACGGCATCCGGCGAGAGGGCGATGGCCTCGCGCAGCCCGAGACCGGGGCGCACGCCATGCGCGGCGGCCTCCGGGGTGGCATCGTGGACAAGCGGACGGCCTCCCTGAGGTGGGCCGAGGATCAGTGGGGCGCCATCGAGCTCGGGGCGCTCGAGCAGGGCGACCCGCAAGGCAAAGTGTGGAATCATGATGCAGGCGATGGACACGGTCCCTCCTCCGTGGACTCGCCGATACCGTCCTGCAAAGAATAGAACATTTGTTCGTTTTTGGCAAGGGGTGGCCGGACACCCTGCCGTGTATACTCGTACAGAATGACCGTACACCCCGGATCGGGCGAGACCGCGCTCCAACGACCCGGCCGAGCCCCGAGAGGCATGCCTGGCTGATGGCCACGACAACCCGAACGCGCGCGGTTCCGTCCGGGTCCACGCCGACCAGAGGGTCTCGCACCCAGCGCACGCCAGTGACGCAGCGGATCGCCGGGCTCGGCAGATCGTTCAATGCCTCATTGCCGGAACTTGCCGGCACGCCACGATTCCGCCGCGAATTTCTGGGCGTCGTACTCGTCCTCCTCGCCCTGCTGAGCGCCTACGTCATCGGGCGCGGCGGCGACGAGGGACGGCTCGTCGCCTGGTGGGGCCACAGCTTGGCGCGCTCGCTCGGCAGCGCCGCAATGCTGATGCCAGTCCTGCTCGCGCTGGCCGCCATGCGCGCCTTCGGCAGCCAGAGCGGCCGAATCCTCGAAGCGAGGCACTATCTGGGGGGATTCGCCTTCTCCATCGCTGTCACTGGCCTACTTCAGCTCAGCGTTCGACCGGGGCGCGACGCCAATGGCGGCGCGCTGGGCGCCTCCGTCGCGGCGCTGGCCTTTCGATTCCTCGGCCCATTCGGGGCCGGGTTGGCGCTCTTTGCTATCGGTGTGCTCGCGGTCTTCCTTCTCGCGGGAAGTGACCTGCAAACCTTCTCCGAGGAGACGCGCGCCCTCTTCGCGGTCATCTGGGCCGCCGTCATGGGGTGCGTCGCGAAAGCGGCGGCCTTTGAAACCAGGCTGCGCCGCTTCGGAGCCTCGTTCCGCCGGCCAGATGGGACGGTTGCGGACGCTGGGCTGGAAAAGACCGCGGAGCCCGAACCGCCCCCTCTCCCCCGTGCCAAACCCGGAAAGACAACTACCAAACCGCTGCCCGTCGTGGAAGAGCCCGCGCCACCGCCAGTTATCAACGTCCCGCCGCGTAAAGCCGCTTCGGAGCCGTCGCCGGCCAATCCGCGGAATCCCGATCCAGCGCCGAAACGGTCGGCGCCATTGCCACTCCCGGACATCTCACGACTCGCGTACTACGACGATGTCGCACCAGATACCGTCGATCTGCACGCGAAGGCCGCGCTGATCGAATCGACCCTATCCAGCTTCAAGGTCGAAGCGAAGGTGCGCGAGATCAATCCAGGCCCCGCCGTGACCCAGTTCGCGCTGGAGCCGGGGAACGGCGTCAAGGTGCGCCGCATCACCGAGCTGCAAAGCGACCTCGCGCTGGCACTCGCCGCGCCGAGCATCAGGATCGAAGCGCCAATACCGGGCTACGCGCGAGTCGGTCTCGAGATCCCGAATCCGCAGATCGCGACTGTCGGTCTGCGCGAGACGCTCGAATCACAGACATTCACCAAAGGGAAGCAGAAACTCCCGATCCCGCTGGGGAGAGACGTCAACGGCCGCTACGTGGTGGGTGATTTGACCCGGATGCCCCATCTGCTCATCGCGGGCGCGACCGGAGCGGGGAAGAGCGTCTGCCTCAACGGCATCATCTCGACGTTTCTCAGCACTCGGTCGCCAGACGATCTCA
>CAYSXO010000023.1:0-6687 GCA_964434995.1 uncultured Sphaerobacteraceae bacterium | reverse complement strand
GCCTGTTGTAACCGAGATGGACAAAGTTGTTGGCGCTCTGCGGCTGACCCTGCGCGAGATGGAACGGCGCTACACCCTTTTCTCGAAACTGGGCGTGCGAAACCTCGATGGCTATCGCATGAAGATGGCCGACGAAGTGGGCGCTGAACAGCTCCCGTACCTGGCGGTCATCATCGACGAGCTGGCTGACCTGATGATGACGGCGCCGGACGATGTTGAAACGTTGCTGGTCCGCCTGGCGCAAATGGCGCGCGCGACCGGCATTCACCTGATTATTGCCACACAACGGCCATCGGTCGACGTCCTGACCGGGTTGATCAAGGCGAACATTCCCTCTCGCATCGCCTTTGCCGTTTCATCCCTCACCGACAGCCGGGTCATCCTCGACATGCCTGGGGCTGAACGATTGCTTGGCCGGGGCGACATGCTCTTCCTGCCTCCCGATGCCGCAAAGCCACAGCGCATTCAGGGCGCTTTCATCGAGGACAAGGACGTGCAATACATCGTTCAGCATTGGCACCAGGTCGCGCCAGTGCCCCGATATCCGCCGGAATGGCTCGATCTGCCGGCGGCCGGCGCGGGTGAGGATGGTGTTGACGCGGAAGAAGATCCCCTGTTTGAACAGGCATTGGGGATCGTTCGCCAGCAGGGCACGGCGTCGGCGTCGATGCTGCAACGACGATTGCGTGTTGGCTACAACCGTGCCGCCCGCCTGATCGAGCGGATGGAGGACGAGGGCATCATTGGGGCTGCTGACGGCATTCGGGGGAGACCGGTCCTGGTAGGCGAGGATTAGGGGCCGGCGCAAAGAAACGAGAACGCACGTGCTAGACTCGGCCATGGGCGCGAATCCGCGTCACGAGACAGGCATCGCATGAGGCCCTGAATCATGTCGTACTCCCACGGGCCAGCAACCGCGCAACCAGTTGCTCGCCTCATCAACGAACTGGCTCGGCTTCCGGGGATTGGACCCAAGACGGCATCGCGTCTCGCGTATCACCTGTTGCGCGCTCCACGCGACGAAGCAGTCGCCCTGGCGGAAGCCATTCTCGATGTCAAAGAGCGGGTCAGGCTCTGCTCCACCTGCTTCAACACCACGGAAACGGATCCCTGCGCGATTTGCCGCGATGCCGGGCGAGACCCGCAGATCTGCGTTGTCGAAGAGCCGCTGGACGTCGTTGCGCTGGAGCGGACAAGCCAGTTCAAGGGCCGATACCACGTTCTGCATGGGGCGGTTTCTCCAGTTGAGGGCATCGGCCCGGACAAATTGCGTATTCGTGAACTCATCGAACGAGTCGAGCGGGAGCGGCCGGATGAGGTCATCATCGCGACGAACCTCGACCTGCCTGGCGAGGCTACCGCGACCTATCTGCACCGGCTTCTTGCCCCACTGGGGGTTACCGTTTCGCGTCCCGCGAGCGGCCTGCCGGCAGGGGGAGATCTCGAGTATGCCGACGAAATCACGCTGGGGAGGGCGCTTGTTGGGAGACGGGTGTTGTAGCTGGCCCGCAATTCCCCTGGCCGGAATTGACAGATGATAGAATAGAGCGTGAATGACGACGCAGAGTGACGCGCTCTTTCACGTCGATACTTCGAACTCCGCATGGCTCCGTGATGCGTCTCCGTCGCTTGGGACCCGAATAGCGCTTTCTCCCGATGGGTCGTCTGCTGGTGGCGAGAAATCTGCACAGCACTCGTCGATCCTGCGCATTCGGCCATATACTGTCGCGGACATTCCGCCCCTCTTCCGCCTGCCTGGAACGCTAAGGCTCGACGTCCCCGACTCTCTCGTGCGCCGCGCGGAAATGATCGACTTCCAGGCGGCGTTGCCCGTTCTCCGCAAGGACAGGCCGACGTTTGTCGCAACCGCGGATGGCCAGGCCGTCGGCTATGTCCGCTTTTCGCCGCGCGGGCCAGATGGCCGCTGGGTGGCGTCGGCGATTGCCGCCTCTACAGGAGTCTTTTCTCCCGAACCCGTCTGGGACGCACTCCTGACACATGCGGTGCGAGCTGCAGGGTTGCGAGGCGTGCGCCGGCTCTATGCCCGTGTCCCGGCCGAACATCCACTCATCGACACAATGCATGCCGCTGGATGGATTTCATACTCGCGCGAAACCGTGTTTCGCGCGGAGAGGCTCGTGCTTCGAGCACGCCCCGATCGTGCAGTCCGCTTGCAGGAGCCAGCCGACACGTGGGCCATTCACCAGCTCTACGCGGGCTCGGTGCCGCGCCAAATCCAAGAGGTCGAGGCGTTTACCAGTCACGTCTGGCATATGGATCAGCAGAGGCGCCCGCGACGAGGGGTGAGGCAGACAGGGTGGCTCCTGGAAGAAAACGGAACAATCGCGGCGTACACGCGTTATTCCCGAGGTCCGCGGGCAGGCATGATCGATGCAGTTGTCCCTCCTGGGGAAGGCGAGCGGCTGGGCGCGGTCCTCGACTTCATCATCGCTTCGAGAGTCCGCCAGCAGCCGGTCTACTGCGCTCTGCGTGCCTATCACCTGGACCTCCGGGATGAATTGATGACTCGGGGATTTGTGGAAATTGGAGAGCAGGAATTGCTTATTCGTTACACCACGGCAACTGTTCGAACCCAGGCCGCGGATTCCATTCTCTTTCCGGTTGAGCTGCGTCCCGCGCTACCAGGACGAGTGCCGACGTTCCTCGAGGGGCAACCAACGGACGGGAGCATATGAGCAAGGAAGTTGTTGTCCAGCAACACGAGCAGAAGGCGGACGTCTCGCGTAAGCAGGTGCGGCCGATGTACGAGCTTGCAAGCACGGACAATCTGGATGTCTTGCTGGCGGTCTTGCCACCAGACATCTCCGACGCGGTTTCGGAATCGGGGAGAGTCAATGGCTACGACGACCTGGTCGAGATCGTGCTGGATCTGGGTCGCCGACCCGAAGCGCGCTTCCAGAACAACGAACTGGAGCTGATGGAGCGGGAAGTCAGCCGCGAAGACCTGGCGCACGTCGCGCATCGCATCGGCGAGTTCGGCGAGGACAACCGCGCTGGCATCGAGCGCACCCTGCATCGGATTTCGGCGATTCGCAACAGGACGGGCGAGATCGTCGGATTGACATGCCGCGTTGGCCGAGCCGTCTATGGCACGATCGCGATCATGCGGGACCTGATCGAATCGGGCCAAAGCGTGCTCCTGCTCGGTCGCCCGGGAGTCGGCAAGACAACGCTCCTGCGCGAGACGGCCCGGGTGCTGGCCGACGAACTGCACAAGCGGGTCATTGTCGTCGACACCTCGAACGAGATAGCCGGGGACGGCGACATCCCCCATCCGGCAATCGGCCGGGCTCGGCGGATGCAGGTGCCGACGCCGACCGATCAACATGGCGTTATGATCGAGGCCGTCGAGAACCACATGCCGCAAGTTGTGGTCATCGACGAGATAGGCACCGAGTTGGAAGCCATGGCCGCGCGAACCATCGCGGAACGTGGCGTTCAGCTCATTGGCACAGCGCATGGGAACACCCTCGAAAACCTGATGATGAACCCGACGCTGGCGGACTTGATTGGTGGCATTCAGTCGGTCACGTTGTCGGACGAGGAAGCCCGGCGCCGAGGAACGCAAAAGTCGATTCTCGAACGGAAGGCGCCGCCAACGTTCGACACCATCATCGAGATTATTGACCGCGATCAGGTTGCCGTACATCAGGACGTCGCTTCCACGGTAGACGTCATTCTGCGTGGATCCGTGCCTCGTCCGGAATTGCGCAAACGTGACGAAGACGGCAGCGTGTCAATCACGGAAATGCCAAGGATCGAGCCGGGTAGCCATCGTGACAACGGCCGGGGCGGCAGCCGGCCGACGGGACGGGTGCAGCAACCGTTTGGCGATGCTCCGCGCCCATTGAGCGCGCCACTCACTCCCGCCCCGGCCGTTGAACCAGAACATGCCGCATTGCCCCCAACGATTCGAGGCAGGGGCACGGAAGCCCGGCCATTGCGCATTTATGCCTTTGGGGTGAGCCGGAACCGTCTGGAACATGCCATCCAGATGCTTGGAGCGCCGGCAACAGTCGTGCGCGATCAACGAGATTCGGATATTGTGCTGACGCTGAAGAATTACTATCGTCAGAAAGCACAGCCGATCCGCGAAGCGGAAGCTCGCGGAACTCCCGTCTATGTCCTCCGATCGAACACCGGCGTGCAAATGGAGCAGTTGTTGGCAAGCATTTTCCCGGCGCGCGCCACGCCAGAGCGGACACCAGGCGACCCACAGAACGACGGCGTGCAGGGAATGCGACCGCCGGCTTCGCCGCGCGAAGATCCGCTGCTCTCCGCGATCTCCGAAGCGGAAGAAGCGATTGCGTCAGTGATCGATGGGGGCGCGCCGGTCCAGCTTTCTCCTCAAGGAACGCGGATTCGCCAGATCCAGCATCAGTTGGCGGAGCGCTATGCTGTTTTATCCCGAAGCCGGGGCCGAGAGCCAAACCGCCGGGTCGAGATTTCCCGTGCCGAATCGGGGTGACCGCGGCATGGGAGTGCTCATCGCTCTCGAAGGGATAGACGGCTCCGGCAAGACGACGATCGGCCAACGGCTCGTGGAGGCGATTCGTCGCACGTGCATGGACGCCGTCCTGACGCGCGAGCCCGGAGGGACTGTCGTGGGCGAGAGGATTCGGGAGATTCTTCTGGACTCTCGACAGGGGGCCGTTGCGCCCGAAACGGAAGCGCTCCTGTTCGCCGCGGCGAGGGCGCAGCATCTGACCGAGGTCATCAAGCCGGCGCTCGAGCAGGGCAAAGTCGTCATTGTCGACCGCTATGTTGATTCGTCATTGGCGTACCAATGGGGTGGGCGGGGGCTGAAACGACACCATATCGGGGTGATCCAGGAACTTGCCACAGGTGGGCTCGCCCCAGATTTCAGGTTGCTCTTTGACCTCCCGGTCGAACAGGCGCTTCGGCGCCGCCTTGCAGACGGTGCGGCCACGAATCGGCTTGACCTGGAAACACGGCAGTTCTTCGAGAGGGTTCGCGCGGCATATAGAACCCTCATGAATGAGGACCCGGGCACATGGCGGGTCATCGATGCAGAGCAAGGCCCCGAGGAGGTTTGGCAGCAGGTTGTCGCGGCATTGAACGACTCGGACCTCTTGTCGCGGCCGATACACTGAGAGACTGGGATACGTCGACCAGGGGAATCCGCATGAGGTTGGTGCTTGCTGTCGTGCAATGGACAGACGTCGAACGTGTTCTCAGCGCTTTCTCAGCGGCAGGCATTGTGGCAACGCAGATTCAAGGCGACGCGGCGATCGGCCGCCACGGACTCGGCGCAATCGTCGCGGGTGTCGAGGATGGCGACGTTGCGGAAGTCGTCATGCTGATCCATGCCGTGGCGCGCGGCCGCAAGATGCCGCTCGAACCATTGCGGCCAATTTCGGAGCTCGCCGAATTCTGGATCCCGGGCCCGATGGAACAGTCGACCGGAGGCGCGAGCATTTACATCCTCCCCGTGAGCCGGTTTGAACGCATCAAGTACGCTTAGCGCTGCCGCGAGTGCGGCTGTTCGCTAAGGGGACGTTACCGGTGATCGAAACTGCCGCTCGGAGCGTGCAATTTCTGCTCGCGATCGGAATCGCCTATCTCATTGCGCTCTGGTTTGCCCTTGTCGCATGGACCTTCAGGGACATCGAGTCGCGCAGCAGGAGTGTCTTTACCCAGGTCTTCTCGACGCTGCTGGTCGTCCTGTTCTTTGTCCCGGGTCTCCTCCTGTACCTGATCCTCCGGCCCAAGGAATCGCTCGATCAGGCATTTCAGCGCGCCCTGGAAGAAGAGTACCTGCTTCAGGATCTGGATGAACTGCCCCTCTGCCCGGGGTGCCAGAGAACGGTTGACCCCGAGTTTGTCCTCTGTCCGCATTGCCAGACACAACTGCGGAGTGGGTGTTCGTCATGCGGCCGCCTCGTTGACCTGCGCTGGACTGTCTGTCCCTACTGTGCAGTTCCCGTTGATACGGCCAGCGTTGAACTGCCGAGAATTGGCGCAGAGTCAGTTCCGTCGCTTGAAAGCGCCCGGGCGGAGCGTCGCAAGCGAGCGATGACCGTCGCGGCAGAGCGCGTTGGCATTCCTCCAGAAGAACTCGATGCGTTTACTGACGCACTCTCCGCGTCCGAGGGTCCAGCGGCCGTGGGCGCCGGTAGCCAGAGCGCGCGAGATACCGCGGTGAACGACGGGCTGGCCCGGCTGACCGGAATGCGAGCCCGGCTCGGCCAGTTCGCGGCCAATCCGTTTGAGCGGCCTGAGCCCGAGGAGAATGGACGGCCACCGTCAACCGCCCCTGGCGGGTCCGACACGGCGAGCTCTCGCTTCTGGTCCGAACCTCTGCCCGGCGCGAACCGAGGAACTGGAACACCATCGGACAGTTCCGATGGACGTGACTAGCGGGAACCGGAGTGCATTTTTCGCGGGGTCGCTGTGGTAGACTCTCGAAGGTTAAGCGGTCCCCGATAGCTCAATGGTAGAGCGCCCGGCTGTTAACCGGTAGGTTCTAGGTTCGAGTCCTAGTCGGGGAGCCACTGCCGCCAGCCAGCATCCTGGTTGGCGGTATTTTCTTGCTTACGAAACGATGTGCAGCGGATCGCCGGAACTGAGCCATCGCCGCTCTGGCCCGCGCTCGGCGCTTCCCACACGGTCTTCGGCGGATTGCAAGCGAGGTGTCATGCCGGG
>CAYSXO010000022.1:18770-26912 GCA_964434995.1 uncultured Sphaerobacteraceae bacterium | reverse complement strand
ATTCTCGTAACGTCGTTTCGGGAGGGGCGACATGAGAATCATCGGCATCGTGGTGGTCCGGAATGAAGCGGACGTCATTGGACTCAGCATTCAGCACCATCTTGCTCTTGGTCTCGATCGGGTTCTCGTTCTTGACAATGGCTCATCCGATGGCACCATTGACATCCTGAAGCGGCTAAGCCGAGTTGATAGGCGAGTTCACTGGAAATCCAGTACTGCCAAGTTCGAGCAGGTATCGCTACGGACGGGCCTGGCGCGAGACGCATTCCGCCAAGGCGCCGATTGGATCGTGCCATTTGATGCGGATGAATTCCTGTGGGTTCGAGGAGGTGACCTCAGGGCGCTCCTTGCGGCATCGACCGCGGGAGCGCTGGTTGCTGAGGTTGTCAACTTTGTCCAGGACCGAGCCTGTCTGTACCCGTCAGAGGATGGACTGCTCACCATGACCCGCCGTTCGACGGCCCGGGGGAGCGATGAGCAGGTCAAGACCAAACAGATCGGATATGTTGAACTCCATTACTCGCCGAAGATCCTGAGCAGACCCACATCCGAGATTCTGATCGGCCCAGGGAACCACGCCGTGCTGGGGGCGGCTGGGCCGACTGTCTGGGAACCTGATCTTGCGGTTCTCCATGCCCCGCTTCGCAGCCGAGACTGTCTCATGCGAAAGGCCGATCACGGAGAGCGCACGCTGCAGGCTGGCAGCACTCCAGAAAACTCGTGGCACCTGAAGCGTTGGGCGCGGCTTCGTGCGGAAGGCGAGCTGGAGGGGGAGTGGGCGGCGAACAGCTACGTGGGAACGTCGCTCGACGTGTACGGGGAGAAGCGCCGGCTCATCATGGATGACCGGCTTCGTGAAGCTGTCAGCCCGTTCGTTAAGGAACGGAAGAAAGCCTCCCGAGGCAAAGACAAGGCACGAGAGACGGTTCGCGCGAGCAAGTCACGCGATGTCGCCATGACCTATCTGGAGGCGCTACAGGACCTCCACGACATGCTGCAGCCTGATGTTCGCCTCGAACCTGGCACGACAAACGGGTGCTCACTCAAATGCTCACAAAGCAGGTCGATCGTTGTCAATCCCTCCGTGGCGGTGAATGACGTCGACTTGACGGAGAGGCCGTGGGGAACGCTCTATCGGACTTCCAGCAGGGCATTCCCCAGGAATCACGATCGAGAGACGGCCCTGGAGGGCGGATGGCTGGGTCTTGCCGTTCTTGATGGCGAGCGCCATTTCGAGCGATTGCTCCGGAACCTGATCGATGTCGAGCGCTGCAGCACCCGGGACACGGTCATCGTCATTCCTGGCGTTATTCCTCCCGACGTGCAGTCGGCAGGCCGCGATGAGCCATCGCGAGGCGCGTGGGTTGGCGACATCTGGAAGATCGTTCTCTGTCTGGCGCAGTATCGTCCCGATCTCACGATCGACGTCGTTGATGCATCGCCAGCCGGTCTGCTCATCATCCAGAATCCCGATCCTGACAACACGGTTCTTGGCCAGCGATATGCCACGATTGTTGAAGAGTACGTCTCTCCTGTCGCCAACAAGGACTCCAGGGTGGCCGTGTATCTGGAGAACCTCGTGCCCGTCGCCACACGCGATTTCCTCGCCGAAATGCGAACGGAACGCATGCGCGGGGTCGGCGGCAGGAAGAGCCTGAACGTCATCGAAGCGACGTACGGCCGCGGTAACGAGGTGGTGGACGTTACTGCCACGTTGCAGGACCTCGTTCGCAATGGCCGCCTGTTCCTGAAGGTGTCAAACACATACTTTAGTGATCCGTGCGCGGGGAAACTCAAGACCCTCGCCGTGACGTACGAGCTTGCCGGGCACGATAGGCAGTACCACCATGCCGTCGATGAACATCGGATTCTGGCTCTGCCGGTCAGTTTCAGGGAGAGTATTGGGATTCTCTACACGAACTCCTCATTCCCTCCAGTGTATCTTGGCCGCGTACTTGGGCAGCTTGAAAAGGCAACAACGGTCGATATTCTTACCTGTCCGTGGCGTCCGATTCCGGGCAACCCTTTCGTCGAATTGAACTGGCCGATTCACGTCTCAAGCCATTTGACCATCGCTCTTCAGATACTCAAGCTTCTCCATACCGCTCAGCAGATCGGGAACTATGAATACGTGTTCTTCCTCGAACACGATGTTCTGTATCCCGAGGGATACTTCGACATTGAGCCATTCACGGAAGACGTGCTTTGCAATACCAACTACATTGGCCTGTCCGAAGCGGGGTTTCAGCCCGAGCGCGCGGGTCAAGACCCTCTGCACCAGCTCGTCATGCGACTGCCGGTGGCTATCGAGCACTTTACCGCGCTCATTCCGACGTTGCTGACCAGAGGAAGCGCGCCGCTCGAGCCATTTGGGAGGAGCTGGAAGACCCGGCAGTCTGCTGAGCCGGCCGTGCACATCAATCACGGCCAGCACTTCACCTCGCACCATCGCATCTACTCCGGGAAAAGAGTCGTCGCGGAGCACCCATACTGGGGTCCCGCGTCGTCGTGGTGGGACGTCGAGCGCGAGGTGGAGCACGAGGCAACCTGAGGTACGGATGCGCCTCGACGTTTCCGCGAAGAACCAAGGGGTACGCCGGAGCCCCCCGTTTCCCCGACGGCGCCGGCACTTGCCGTTCAGGCTGGCCCCGGCGGACCGTTCATTCCGTCCGAGGGCGCCTCGGCAACGATGGTGATGATGCGTTCGCTCAGCATGGATTCGGCGAAGCGGTCCCGGACAGGGGACGGACCGAGGCCGAGCCTGGTCTGGCCGAGGAGGGAGTTGCGTAGCTTGTCCTCGACGGCGAGGCGGCAGGGGACGCGGCTGGAGCGGGAGAACCGATTCGCCCTGCGCGGCCATGACAGGCACGGGCAGCGGGCTCCGGCCTGGCGGAACTTCTCGTCTATTCCAGCCCGGAGAAGTTCAGAGAACGAACCACTGCCGGGTGCTGCCGCGCGAACGCCGGCCATGTTCGAGGAGTTCGAGGGCCCAATCAGCCCGTTATGTCCTTCGCTTCTTCTTCCTTGGGCGCCTCAGCCTATCGCCGTGTGCGGCAAGCAGGAGGGCGATTCCCGCTCGCACGTCATCCATATGTGCCTCGAGCCGCTCAATGCGCTCGGTTTGCCGCACGACCTGTGCCGAGATGCTGCTTCCCCAGCCGCGGCTGTTTGCCGGTCCGCTCCATTCCACTGGCCGGGTCATGTCCGTGGGCGCGGTCGGGGGCTCTGGCAGCTCGAAGCGCGAAGGAAAATGCTCCGTGAATGCCCGCGCAATCTGGTCTAGCGCCCCGAGTGCCCAGACGCGATCGAGGTCGTAACTCGGCGTGTTGTTGACGTCGACGATGTAGATGCGCTCATCGTTCTTGTCACGGATGATGTCCAATGCCCCGAAATCGAGGCCCATGGCGAGGCAGAATGTTGAAATCTGCTCCATCTCCTGGGGAGAGAAGACGCTGGCCGGAACGACGATCGTGTCGTCGAGCGTGGTCGTATCCAACCGGCCCGTGGTGTTGAGCCAATCACGGCGAATCCTTCTCCTGACCGAAATGACGTCTCCGCCAACGACATAGGCTCGCAGCTCGCGAGTACCCAGACCGGGGACGGTGCTGTCGATCAGGCGCTCGTAGGCATACTGGTCGTCCAGACTTCCGGGAGGAATCGGGCACGACAACACCACCGCATCCTTGACGCAGTTCAGGTTGCTCTTGCGCAGACAGACACCCTGGTGGGTGAGTGGGTCGACTGCCAGGGGGTAGCCGAAAACCGCCTGGAAGGTCCGCTCCACCGCACGCTTGGAGATGTCCCGGCAGCGGCCGTTGATCCATCCCGTCGAGGCCTCTCCCCAGGGATCATTCACCGGTAGCGATATTGTCGTAGAGTCCTGATGAAACACGCACCAGTCCGCCATTTCCGGGTGCTTTGCCAGATCCCAGCCGGAGCGTTGCCGGAGGAAATCAACCATATGGAAAGACGCGGGCTGGTGAGGATAGAAGTAGATCGAGCCTTTCGGCGTCACTTCCTGAGTTCCGGGATGCGATCGAACTCCTGACCCAGTTCTGTCGAGGCCTGAGGAGCGCGGGGGGAAGTGTTTCACGAATGCCCGCGCGACCAGCACAAGCTCCAGCTCCTCCCACCAGAGTCCATCGTCAAAATTCGGCGTATTGTTGGCATCGAGGATATAGATACGTCCGTCCGTGCGGTCACGCATGATGTCCAGCGCCCCGAAGTCGAGATTCATCGCGCCACAGAAGGCCGAGATGCGCTCCAACTCGTGCTGGGTATAGACGCTCCGTGGATTAACGAACGACTGGTCGAGCTTGGCGGTCGTGACCCGGCCCTTGCTGACCCAATCGGGGCGAATCTTCTTGGTGACCGAGACGACGTCCCCGCCAACAACATTGGTGCGCAATTCAACGCAACCCAGATCGGGGACGCAGCAGTCGACCAGGCGCTCATAGACATACGTGTCATCGAGCTCACCGGGCGAAGCCGGACATGTCAGCACCACCGCGTCCTTGACAAAGTTCTTATTGTTCTTGCGCAGGTAGTTGCCCTGGCATGAGCGCGGGTCTATCGCCAGGGGGTAGCCGAAAATGCTCGCAAAGGTTCGTTCGACCATTCGCTTGGAGATGTCCCGGCAACGGCCATTGATCCACCCAGCCGAGACATCCGCCCAGGGATCTTCATCTGGCAGAGAAATCGTCGTTGCATCCCGGAAGAAAATGCGCCAATCGGCATCTCCAGGGCTCTCTGCCAGATTCCAACCCGCGAACGTTCTGATGCGCTCCAGCATTTGGCTCGGAATAGGCCGATCCGGGTAGTAGAAGATCGAGCGCCTTCGCGTGCTTGCGGCCATGGGTCGGAGTCCTCGCGCGTTGCGTTCAGTCAGGAAATGACCTGGGATAGATCTCTATCCCGCATATCCGCGTTTACCGCGGCTCAATGGGTTGTGACTGATTCCAACGTTTTCAGGATACATCACGCGGGCGGCTGATCGAATCTCCGATCAGCCGCCCGCCGGACATGCCTGACTATTGACTTTGATCCTACACGGAGACTGTGGCGCCCATGTACTGATTGCCACCGCCCGTATCCGGAAACTCCTGGCCGGCAATGGCGTTCGGGCCGGTGAAGGGAACCGACTCGTGCCCGCCGTCGGACAGGCGCCAGCAGGCGATCTCGACGTGCGCCATCGACATGTAGCCGTCTCCGCCAGGTCCGGAGATCGTCCCGATCTGCTGGCCGCGCTCGACGCTGCCGCCCCGCGCGACGGAGCGGTCGATGGTGACGTGGAAGACAGCCACGCCGTAACCGTTGCCCGCGTCGATCAGCATGCCGCCACTGCCGCGGTCAGTCCATTCGATCGTGCCCGAAACCGGGGCATAGACCGGCTGGCCAGCGGTGTTGCCGTCCGCCCTGGCCCAGTCGAGCGAATACTTGTACTGGGCGAAACCGCCCCGATTCGTATGGGTGCCGTTGTTGTAGCCCTGAACCACTTCCCATTCGCCGCCCGCGAAGGGCCAGATGATGCCGGTGCTCTCTCCGGTGGACAGATCCGGTGGCGGGGCGATCGACTCGACCGGTTCAGCCCCGCCTGGCTCGGCCGGTGTCGTGGTCACGCCCTCGCCCGTTGTCGACGGTTCCGGGGCTATCGTGGCCTCGGTGGCGAGGAGGGGCGGCGGGAGCGTGGTCCCGCGACCCTCGGCGATGAGATCAGTCGCCAGCCAGCCGGCCGCGCCGTTGCCTTCGACCGGAACAAAGCCGTTCTCCGCCGGGCCAGTAACGGCGACGGGCGACCCCGGCGGGAGGATCTGCAGGACCTCTGCCTCCATGCCAGGCCATGAGCGAAGGTTGGCGTCTGCCGTGGTCACCGCCGAGTTGGAAACTGGCGCGGGCGCAACATATTCCGGCTCCGCTGAAACCGGGTCGGGCGCGAGCGCCGGATCGGCGGCTGGCTCTTGCGCCACGACGTCCGATGCATCAGGCGTCCACTCGGCAGCCTCGGTGGCTGGCGCCGGCGACGACGCGACGTACCCGGCAGGCACGTAGCCGCTCTGGCCGCCGATGACGACGGGTAGCCACATGGCGCCATCGGCAGCGGATGTCGGTTCGCCCGCGACCTCGACGGCGCTGCCGTCCGGCACATCCGCGAGCACCGCCGCGTCCCACCCCGGAGCCTCGCGGAGCAGAACGGTCTCGCCGCCCGAGGCGATTCCGGCCGTTCCGGCATCCCGCGCGAGCAGGAGCGTTGGCGTCATTCCTATGGCAAGCAGAACCGCCAGGATGGCCGCCAACGCGCGGCCCGCCGCGGCCGACTCGTGAAGAAGTCGCATGGGTCCCTTCCCTCTACTGGATCGGGCCGCGCGGGGCGAGCTCGCGATCCCCGATTCCGCTCGATGACGGGAGCCATCCCTGTTCCCGTCACCTCACGTCCAGAAGCCGCCATCCCGAACGGCGATCTGGGCGCGAACATGCTGCTGCAACGCCCAGGATTCGACCGCTGTTTCATTTTGTCGTTCCGCGGCATCGCTCGATGAGAGATACGACGGGAGCGTAGTAATCGGACTCATGGCGCCGAATGGGAACCGCACTCGCGCCAGCCGGCCTAATTCCTTGCCGCGTGGTAGCCGGCGGCTTCCGCGCCTGCCGGAGTGGCAAAACAGAACTCCGGGATCGTCTGGCCGTAGGACCGGCCTCCAGGGACGTGATAGATGTGCGACGAGGCATTTCCCTTGATGGGATAGCCGGCAGGGCAGTCCGGGAGGCCGTTCCCGGCGACCGCGCCACTGGGCGCGGCGAGCGCGGTGCGAGCAGCCGCCACGGTCTCGGGTTGTGCGGCCACGGAGTCTGCTGTCTGGAACGCTTTCAGGATGGCTTTTACGCGGACGTTGATGTCGCTGGTGGCCCGCATGACGATTTCGCCGGGGCAGTATTTCCCCGTGCCTCGCGTGAACTCATGATGCCACCGAACGAAGCGGTAGCTCTTGCCCGGAACGAATGGGAAGATGTTGTGGGCGATGCCAAACTGGTCGGCCCAGTAGGCGATGATCGCCGCGACCTGATCCTTGCAGGCCTCGCTGATCGGTTGGTCCGCGCCGTACCCGAAAATCGGCTCGTGATAGGTTCCGGAGATGTCGATACTCGCCTGATCGCGGTTCACGACCTTGCGGTCTCCCCCGTGATCCTCGACGAACGCCAGTCCGTCGCCATACGCGCCGCGATAGGGGCCGGAGGTCCACCCGGCCCGGTTGGGGCTGACGCCGGGATGCGCGGCGCCCGATGGGTCGTTCCAGCGCAGCGTTTCCCCGCTGACGTGATCGACGCCGTAGTCGGTCAGGGCGCGACAGCCGCCCCAGCGGGAGAAGTTCGGATCGCTCGGATTGTCCGGGCAGGCGGCAAGCCCGCTTGGCGGAACGTCGCGGAGATAGCTGTCCGTATTCCAGTTGGTGTTCTGCTGGCGGTGCAAAACGATCCCTTTCACCTGGCGCGGGCCGTCATCGTCCCAGGCGCGGTTGAAGCGGTCCTCGATGAGCCGGTCGATGAATGGCGGATGCGGCACGCGCCCGAACTGAATCGGTCCGGCAGCCGGCTCGAGGGTAGGAGCTTCCAGCGCCGAGACGATCGATTCGATCTGGCCAGCGGAGTTGATCTCCGCGATCAGGCCGTTCAGCATCGCCCGGTATTGCTGCCCGGAGTTGCCGTTCACCGTGTCAGCGCCGACCCAGTCGGGGTTGCCAAGGAAGAACGTGCTCGATGTGCGGTCCCAATTGCCGTCGAAGATCGCCTTCAGGACTCCCGCTCCAGCGCGGACGGCCAATTCCGGATCGTCGAGCAGGAGTTGGCCGATGTCTCGTTCGCTTTGCCCGGTGTCGGGGCGGCCGGTAAGCTGGAGGATGAGATCCCGCCACCAGCGGGGAACGACCTGCATCAGGCCGAAACTCCACCCATTCTGCTCGTTTCGCTGAACCGCATCAGGATCGCCGCCTGACTCGATGACGATATGCGCCTTGATCCGTTCTGCCGGAACGTCGAACTCGGCCGCGGCGCGCTCGATCACGGCGTCCCACCGGTTGATCTCCTCCCAGGTGACGCCAAACGACCCCCAGGGCGCCGGAGTGGCAATCGGCCCGCTGAGCGCAGAAT
>CAYSXO010000022.1:7756-18670 GCA_964434995.1 uncultured Sphaerobacteraceae bacterium | reverse complement strand
GGGCGCTCGCGCGAGAGGCGTACCCGGCGCGGTGGCCGGTCGGGGCGATTGGTGCTCGTATCAACATCGACGCCACAGGTGACCACGCGTTCACCGAGGGCGGAGCCGAACGTCGTGACCCAGAGGCCCCACTTGTCATCGTGAAACTGGACGCCGACCGGACCACCGATGCCGATGGCAGTGTAGTGGGGCGAGATCATGTTCTCGTAGTGGTCTGGCGAGGTCGCCCAGGTGTCGAACGCTTCTTCGGCGGTCTTTTCGCCCCAGGCAATGTTCTCGCCGGTCAGCTCCCCGGTGTAGCCAAACTGCTCCATGACTTCGCGCGCCGAACCGCGGCCAGGCGTCGTGTGCGAGAAGTAGTCGCGGGCGACCATGTCCTCCGCGCGAAAGGTGGCCGCGGCGTGCAGATTGGCATCTGGTTCCAGCGGCGAGAGACCGTGCCGCTGGCGGAGCCCGTTAAGCAGGTCGAGGAACCGCATGTGCGGCGTGGTGACGCAGGGATCGCTCATCAACGACCGTCCTTTCTGCCGTGATGGTGCTGGAGCGAGAGGGACGTTGCCGGAGATTAGAGGAGGCCGCCGCGGAGGGGCGCCTTATGACAGCGAGGTGGACGAAGCGGACGGGCCATGAAGTCGCAAACGGATTTTATACCCAACACATGCGACTGTCATGTTTCGCGAAGAGAGCACGTCGTGGAGCACCTGTCAGGCTGTAGGCCGCGGCGGTCAACGCGGGCGTCGCCGGCGTTGTTGGCCGGCGACGGCGCGATTGATCGCTGAATTGAGCCCTAACGACCCGCGGCGATGCCCGCCCCGAACGGATCGGCGCCGCCGTAGCGAATGCCTGTGGCCGGGTCGACCGCGACGCCAGTCGGGCTGGCAAAGCCGCGTGGGGAGAAGGAGACCGGGACATCGACCACGTTGTGTCCCATGGCCCGCAAGCGGTCGCGGGTGGCTGCCGGGATGCGGTCATCGACCAGCAGCTCCGGGCCGGCGCAGTCGATGAGGGGAGCGGCGCAGGCCGATTGGATGTCCAGCCCGAAGTCGATGACGTCAATCGTCATCTGCAGGCAGGTGTCCATGATCCGGCGGCCGCCGGGCGCGCCGACGGCCAGCACGGGCACGCCGTCACGAACGGCGATGACGTGCGCCATGCTCGACGCGGGCCGCTTGCGAGGCTGAATCTCATTGGCGGCCCCTGGCTGCGGATCGAACAGGTTCATGCTGTCGTTGAGCAGCACGCCCGTGCCAGGCACGGTAACGGCTGAACCGAAGATGAGCGTCAGCGTCTGCGTGACCGAGACCATCGTGCCATCGCTATCAACCACCGAGAGATGCGTGGTGCAGCCTTCGTCGGCACCGACGGCGGCCAGGTTGGCCTTGGTCCCGCCGATGCCGGCGCCTGGTCCGGGAACCGATGACCGGGCAAGGTCGATCTCCTCACGCCGCTGAGCCGCATACTCGGCCGACGCCAACCGATCCCAGTCAGTGTCGACAAACGCCGGGTCGCCAACATAGGCAAAGCGGTCGGCGAAGCCGCGCCGGCTGGCCTCGGCGATCAGGTGCAGCGTCGCGGCGGTGTTGAAGCCGGTCGCGCCCAGGTCGAACCCATTGAGGATAGTGAGTGCCTCGCCGATGGTGATGCCTCCGGCCTGGAACGGCAGCAGGACAAGCTCGACGTCGCGATAGGGGATTACGAGCGGCTCGTGAACCTTTGCCTCGTATCCGGCCAGATCATCCTCGGTGATGAGGCCGCCTGCCTTCCGCATGTGGGCGGCGATGCGCTCGGCGACCGGCCCGCGATAGAAGCCGTCAGCCCCATGCTCGCCAATGGCGCGCAGCGTTGCAGCGAGGTCGCTCTGCACGATGCGTGGCTGAGGCTGGCCGAAGAGCGGCGCCGGCGGCTTGCCGTCCTTGAGGAAAATGCGCTCCGTTTCGGGGTCGCGGCGGATCACCTCCTGCTGGGAGGCAAGGAGCATCCCCCGGTACCAGTCGACCTCGAACCCCTCCTCGGCGAAGCGGATCGCCGACGCGACGCACTGGTGCATCGGTATCGTGCCGAACTGCTGAAGCGCGGCCTCCATGCCGCGCACCATGCCGGGCACGGCCACCGACAGCGGGCCATAGGCGTTCGCCTGATCCTTCACTCCGCCGAAGCCGACCGTCGAATGCCCGAACTCGCCGGTCAACTCGTACATGTCGGGAGTTGCGGCGGCGGGCGCCTGGCCGAAGTAGTCGATGACGAATCGTTCGCCGGTGGCGCGCTGAATGGTCATGAAGCCGACCCCGCCCAACCCGCTCATCCAGGGCTCGACCACGCTGATGGCGAAGGCGGTAGCCACCGCGGCATCAACCGCGTTGCCGCCCCGGTCGAGGATGTCGTTGCCGGCCTGCACGGCCCAGGGATGCTTGGCGGCGACCATCTGCCGGCCGCCGATTGCCAGGTCCCGCGAGATGCGAAGCGTCGTTTCGGTGTTCATTGCCGCACCCAATCCCTTATCGCTGATGCCCGGTCGCCGCTCGTTACAGATCGACGCCAACCAGCCGCCTCGTGGGTGGCTTTGTTGCCCATTCGGCGTCCTGGGTGAGCTGGTCGTAGTGGTCGATCATGGCCACCGCGAAGCCGACAACGCGTTCGATCCAAACCTCTCCCCGTTCCCGTCTCGCCACGCTGCCGTCGCCGGTGACGCCATTCGTCGTCAGTTCATCGCTATCGAGATAGACCGTGCCCGGTACTGGCTGGCCCGGCACCTCGACCTTGGAATAGGCCGAGGCGGTCCATCCCGCGAAGGGCCGCAACCTCCCTGACTCCCGGCGGGATTCGACCACATCCTCCGGGTACATCGCCATCATCGCCGAGGTTTCGGGCTCGGCGCCATGCCCGTAGGCGGCGCCGACATCGTCATACGTGTCCCGCATGAGCTGGTACCCGAGGCCCCACGGGTAGATGTTGCCGATGATGACGCCATGCTCGTCCTTCAGCTCGCGCGCGACCTGTTCGCAGACGGCTTCATTCCCGCCATGGTTATCGACAAAGATGATGCGGCGGAAGCCCTGGGCGATGAGCGACTGGCAGACATCGCGGACGACGTTCGCCAGTGTTTCCGGCCGGACATGGATGGTGCCTGGGAAGGCTGCAAAGACCGCGGAGTTCCCGTAGTTGATATTGGGCGCCACGAGCGCGTTCGTCTGCTCGGCCGCCTGCAATGCCACGTAGCTGGCGACCATGTTGTCAGCGTTGACCGGGAGGTGCGGGCCATGCTGCTCGACCGTGCCAATCGGCAACAGCACAATCGGCCGTTGCGAAATGGCCTCCGCCACCTCGGCCCAGCTCATGCGGCCCAATTCAACAGTCCGTCGGGTTGCCATCGATGTTCCTTGCTCCTCGTATCAACGGTGTATCCAACCAGTCGTGGCAGCCTGAGCGAGGCGAGGGTTTTCGGCTCCGCGAAACGACGGTCC
Source organism: uncultured Sphaerobacteraceae bacterium (assembly GCA_964434995.1). Classification (GTDB taxonomy): domain Bacteria; phylum Chloroflexota; class Chloroflexia; order Thermomicrobiales; family UBA6265; genus JACCXM01. The sequence goes on along the minus strand of CAYSXO010000022.1, from coordinate 15,209 downwards.
TGGGATGCCGAGATGCTTCACTTCGTTCAGCATGACACCGGTTGTCGGACAGACCACGCAAAACCGTTTCACTTACATGCGCAGCCGCGGGTCGAGCGCATCGCGCAGGCCGTCGCCCAGCGTGTTGAGCGCCAGAATCGTGATGCCGATGGCGGCTGAAGGCGCGATGAGCAGCCAGGGGCTCAACTCCATCACGTTTCGGGCCGCCGAAACCATGTTGCCCCAGGACGGCGTTGGCGGCTGCGCGCCCAGCCCCAGGAAGGAAAGACCGGTTTCGACCAGGATGGCGAAGCCGAGGCTGAGCGAGGTTTGCACCAGAATTGGCGCGGCAACGTTCGGCAGAATGGCCGTCCGCAGGATGCGGCCGTCGCCAGCGCCGACCACGCGCGCCGACTGCACATACTCGCTCTCGCGCACCGACAGGGTTGCCCCGAAGACCACCCGGACGAACCGGGGGATGTAGACAATGGCAATGACGATGATCACGTTTCGCAAGCTGATGCCGAGCGCGGAGACAATCGCGATCGCCAGCACGATTGTCGGAAAGCTCAGCAGAAGGTCCATCGCCCGCATGATGAGATTCTCGGCCCAGCCCCGGTAGTAGCCGGCGACGAGGCCCAGCCAGACGCCGATCACCGTCGCGATCAGGACTGATGCCGTCGAGACGCCCAGGGAGATCTGGCCACCGTAGAGGATGCGGCTGAAGGCATCCCGCCCGAAATCGTCGGTGCCTAGCCAATACTGCTGGCTTGGCGGCAGCAGCGGCATGTCAACCAGATCGGTTGGGCTGTGCGGCGCCAGCAACGGCGCCCCAAAGGAAATGATGGCCATCACCACCAGCACGGCCGCCGGCACGAGGATGCGCGGCCCGCGAAGGCCGCTCCATCGGCTTGACGTGCTTGCGGCCGACATCAGGACGGGGTCGCGGTCCTGATCCTGATCCCGGCTCTTGAGTGCCGGCAGGCGCGCCGGAGAGCTGGTAGCCATCGTCATGAATAGGTTATGCGCGGATCGAGCCAACCGTAGACGAGATCGGTGAGCAGATTGATCAAGACGGTCAGCACGGCGATGATCAGGACGACTCCCTGGACCACGGGATAGTCTCGGGCGCGAACCCCGCCAATCAGCAGCGAGCTCAAGCCAGGCCAATTGAAGATCGACTCGACGATGACCGTGCCGCCGAGGAGCGCCGCCAGCTCGAGGCCGACGATGCTGACGACCGGGTTGAGGGCATTGCGCAAGCCGTGGCGCAGAATAACGACTCGGCCTGCCAGGCCCTTGGCCCGCGCTGTGCGGATGTAGTCCTGCCGCACGACTTCCAGCATCGACGAGCGGGTCATGCGCAGAACGACTGCCGTGCTGCTGGCGGCCAGCGCCAGCACCGGCAGGATGACAACCCGCATGTGCTGGCCGGGATCGACGCTCCACGGCACGTACTGCGCCGGGGGCAACCAGCGCAATGACAAACCGAAAATGAGCAGCATGAGCGTTCCAACCACGAAGCTCGGCAACGACAGGCCGAGCATGGCAACGCTGCTCAGGGCGTAATCGGCGGGCCGATTTGCCCTGAGCGCTGCCACGATGCCGAGGGGAACCCCGGCGACGAGTGAGACGACGGTCGAAAGGACGATCAGCTCAATGGTGTTGCCGATTCGCTGCTGAATGTCGGGCAAAACAGGACGGCCGGTGACGACCGAGGCGCCGAGATCGCCCTGGGCCAGCCGGCCCAGCCACACCGCGTACTGCTCGAGGAAGGGGCGGTCGATGCCCAGTTGACTCCGGACTTTGGCCACCTGCTCCTCGCTGGCGGTCTCACCCAGAATCGCGCGGGCCGGATCGCCCGGCACCAACCGGATCAGGAGAAACACCACGGTGGCGACCAGGAAGACCTGGACCACCAGGAGGAGCAGGCGGCGCGAGACGTATCGTCCCACGGGTTAGCGGTCGAGCCAGACCTGGCGCAGGTTGATCTGCGTCCAGCCGCCGCCGGCGATATGGGCATAGCCCTGGACGTAGGTCGCGTGCGCTTCTCCCTGGGTGCGCCGGATCAGGTACGTCCACGGCAGAACCTCGGCGACAATCGTCTGGACCTCGTTGTAGATCTCGTTACGCAGCGCTTCATCGCGCGATTGCCGGCCCTCGACGAGCAGGGGGTCGAGCCGCTCGTCGGAGAAGTGAATCTGCTTGGCGAAGAAGCCATTGCTGCCCACGTACTCGCTCAGGAAATCGGGGTCGTTGAACGCGGGCGACGATCCCCAGACATGTACGGGATACGTGGCGTCGGCGACGGTTTGGCGGAAGGTGAGCCACTCTTGCATCTGGAGCGTGCCGTTGATGTTCGCCTGCTGCAGCTCGGCCTGCGCCGCTTCTGCCGGACGGGCGATGACCGAGTAGGTGGAGGTGCTCAGGATGTCGATGGCGAGCGTGTCGAGACCAGCCTCCTTGAGGAGTGACTTCGCGCGCTCATAGTCGGGCGCGAACATCCCTTCGAGGTCGGGGGAGTAGCCGATCCACCCCTCGGGGATGACGCCGCCGGTGATCGGCGCGCCATGACTGGCGAACGCGGTGGTCACCATCTTCTCGCGGTCCATCCCGTAGGCGAATGCCTGGCGGACGGCGACGTTGTCGACCGGGGCCATGTCGTGCACGAAGGCGAGCCAGCCGAAGCCGAGAGTGGAATCAGAGGCGAAGACGAAGTTGGGATCCTCGCTCAGAATGGTCATTTGCGTGTACGGCACATAGTCGATGAAATCGACCGTACCCGAGCGCAACGCGGTCACCCGAGCGTTATCGTCCGCCATTGGTTGGAAGTCGATCCCATCAAGGTAGGGCAGGCCCTCCATGAAGTAGTTCTCGTTGCGTGTCAGCCGGATCACCACACCCGGTTGCCACTCGGTGAACTTGAAGGGGCCGCAGCCCATCATCGTGGTCTTCGGATCGACCCCGCTCTCGATCCACGCCTGGGAGACGATCATCGAGGAGTGATCGGCAAGGACGTAGGGGAGCGTCACGTTTGGCTGAGAAAGCTTGAAACGGACCACGTTGCCGTCGCCCGCCTCGAGCGCCTCGACGTCCGCCAGGCGCGGCGCCAGGGTGGCGGCGGTCTCGGGGTCCATGATCCGGTTGTAGGAGAAGATCACGTCATCGACCGTGACCGGGCTGCCGTCGTGCCAGGTGACGCCCTCGCGGATCTTGACCTCGTAGGTGGTGTCATCGGCCCAGCCGAACTCCTCGGCCAGGTTCCCGATCAGATTGGCGTCGTTGTCGTAGGTCAGGAGTTGCGCGTAGACCATCAACTTGACGGCGCTCGACGCGGCGCCGGTCGAGATGTGCGGCTCGAAGTTGGAAGGGTCGGTGGACAGGCCGTAGCGGAGCACCCCGCCTGTCTTCGGTTCGTCCTGATACCGCGTGGCAGGAAAGGAGATGCGCGGGCCTGGTGATGCCGACGCCGCGGGCACGATCAAGCCGCTCGCCAGCGCGGCCCCGGTTCCAGCCTGGACAAATCTTCGCCGGCTAATGCCGCGGGAAAGCGGTTGATGTTGAGATCCGCGATCGCCTGCGTTTAACATCGGGGCGCAACTCCTTCACTGTTCCAATATGCGAATTTCCGGAGAGCTTTACGGAAGTGTATCGGATTTGTACATTCTGGGAGCCGTGGAACATGGCCCACTACCGCGGCGACTCTCCGGGAAGCTCCGGCACTCCCGGCGGGTGCGGATCGCGGTGCGGTAACGATGTCTCCAATACATACAGGGCCGGAGATAGGCGATAGGGTGTTGCCAGAGCCTGGAGCTTGTGCCTGGCCTGACAATGGCACGCGCCGCGGCGCGGCAATCGAGGAGTAAGGGAGCGCGATGACCAGATCTCATGCACTTCGCCGGCGAACGACACACGTGGCAGTAGTGGCTGCCCTCGCGGCGCTGACCATGCTCGTCCCCAGCGGCAGCGCCCAGACTCCCGAGGCCGGGACGGCCGGCGCCGCGCACCCGGTCCACATACACTCCGGCGCCTGTGCCGAGCTTGGCGATGTGGTCTTTCCTTTGAATGACCTGACCGCGCCCACGGGAGATTGGACCGGTCCCGATTCGGCCGTTCCGGTTACCCTCAGCGAGAATATCGTCGATGCGCCGCTGCAGGAGATCATCGACGGCGGGCATGCCATCAACGTGCATCTCAGCGCCGACGAGATCGGAACCTACATTGCCTGCGGCGACATTGGCGGGGTGATCACCACGGATGCTGGCGGGCGCCAGGAGATGATGATCGGCCTGGCGGAGATGAATGACTCCGGTTACGCCGGCACTGTCTGGATCGGCCCAAGTGCCGATGGCACGCAAACCGAATTTTCCGTCATCCTGCTCGAGCCCGCCGCGCTGAGTTAGCGCAGTGCGCCCCAGGGAAAGGGCCGGGACGCTCGGTCCTTTCCCTGGGGAGACGGCTCATGGAGTCCTGCTGAACATAAGATGTGAACTCTGGTCCTCTGTCACGGCGGGAGTATCTGTCCAGATTGCGAACGCTTGATCATCGCGGAGCAAGCGCGGGGAGGACTGCCCCGGGAGGATCGAACAGGCTCCAGAAATTCGCCGCTTCCTCGGGGGTTCCCGTTCCGAGCGTCACAACGCCATCCTCCAAGGCGCCCATGTTCGACCTCGGACGGATCGAGAAGCCCGCGCGCGCCGGATGTGTGATCGGGATGGCTGTGGCTGTAGATTAGCGCCTGGATTGGCGTGTCGCTGAACTGTCGCAGATCGCCCAACGCCTGTCGTGCGGCCTCCTCGGTCTCCAGGCAGTCGATGAGCAGGACGCCGTCAGTTCCAACCACCATCGTCATGTTGGCGCAGCCATAGCCGACCGCGACGTAGAAGTGCTCCGCGACCTGATAGACGCCCTGCTCCATCGTCCGCGCATGCCCGTTGAGTTTTGCAGGGAATGTATCGGTCTGCCGCGTGAAGGCGAGATTCTGACCAGACTGGTAAATCGGCTCTGGAATCGGCATGAGCCACCTTTCGAACGACGTGAGAGTTCATCAGCGCGGGGTGATCCGCGCAACGTGCGCGCTTTGAATGGGCCAACTATGGTCGTATCAGACGAATTGGGACACCGACGTCGACAGATTCCCAGGCCCGATCAGCAGTGAGCACTGGCTGGCTGAGGCGAAGTGCCGTGGCCAGGCAGGCGCGGCCGCCCAAGGACAGGCCCTGTGGCCGGGTCAGTCGGCGGAGTCGAGCTATCGTCACGCCATCGTCCTCGTTCAACGGGACGACAACAAGCAAGTCTCCGACAAGACCAAGCTCGCGCAGTCGTTGATCTACCTTTTCCGGCTCTTCCCCGATATCAACCAGCCATGACAAGACTTCGGCGTAGTTGATGCTATTGATGACGGTCCCAAGGCTGAGCGCAGCCTCGACAATTTCACTGCCGGTTTCCCGCCGGAGATAGGCAAGCAGGGCCGACGCATCGAGAACCGCGCCGGATAGTCCGTCCGTCAAGCGTCGTCCTCGCGCTTTGCCTCTTCGCGGCGTTCAGCGATCAACTCGTCCACCAATGAGCGTTCAGGGGCGAGATCAGCGTAGAGGCCCCGCAGTTGGCGCGCCAGGTCGCGCGCGGAGACCAGGCGAATGCCTCCCTCATCGTCGTCGGTGGCGATCAGCCGGTCTCCGGGCTGCAGATTGAGGCGTTGGCGGAGGCCTGCAGGAAGCACCAGCCGGCCGCGTTCTCCGAGAGTAATGGAGAAGTGTTCCTTGTGAACCATCCGTGGACGATGCCACAAGACGATTCTGGGCTCACATTCCCCAGGCATCCCACACGGCGAGGATGATGCCAGGCCTGCCCACTCCCATCCCAATTCGTGAGCACCGCCCGGATGGCGACCCCAGCACACAAGCCGGTTGCTCAACCAGCACCGCCGTTCACTGGGGCGATGGTTTCCCCAAACGGGATACAGCACCTGGGCAACCGCCGCCGGTTCGCACGCGCTCATCCGCGAGTCGTCTCCGACAAATCTCGGCGCCGTCCCAGACGGCCCCAGTTTCGCCAAACGGTGTCAATCGGCGCTGATTTCGATGCTGTACTTCTCGGCAGCGTTCTTGATGCGGTTCTTGATGGTCTTGACCTCGCCGGGGTCGTACTTGGCCGCGTTGTCCGTATGGTTGATGTAGCTCCAGGCCGCGCGCACATGCTCTCCCGAATCAATTGGGTACTTGTGATTGACGGGATCAGCGAACTCCACGTTGCCGTATTCGCGCAGCCCCTCCCGCGGGCTCACGTCTTCGCGCCGTTCGATCTTCGATGCCATGGTTGCCTCCTTGCAGAGTCAGCGCGACTCTTCATCACCGTTGCAGATGGTGTGCCATGACATGCTGGCGCACCTCCAGGCTGCCCCGACAACGCATGGCGCCATCCGTAATGCTGCCCATTGAGCAAAGAGACAGAGCAGTGCCAATCCGAGGTATTTCAACGCCAGGTTGGCTGCGAGGCGGCGTTCACGCACTGATCGGAATCGACAAAGGGGAGGCCGCCCGCGAATCCTGGTCAGGTCTCCGCCACCCGGGGCCGATACTGCAGCGCCTCGGCGACGTGCGGCGTGGCTACGCGATCCTCACCGGCCAGATCGGCGATGGTGCGAGCCAGCTTGAGGATGCGGTGGTAGGCGCGGGGGGAAAGAGACATCTGACGTACCGCCGCGCCGAGCAGGGTCTCTGTCGCGTCATCGAGCGCGGCGTGCTGGCGCAGGTCTCGTGGCCCCATGTCGGCGTTGGTGAGGACCGCCAAGCCGGCGAAGCGGCGGACCTGAAGATCGCGCGCCACCTCCACGCGGGCTCGCACGGCGGCGGACGGCTCGCCAGGCTTGCGGTCGGCAAGCTGCTCGTGCGGGATGCGCGGCACGTCGAGGTGAATGTCGATGCGGTCGAGCAGGGGGCCGCTGATCCTCTTCTGATAGCGCGAGACCGCTGAAGCGGCGCAGGAGCAGGCGCGGCGCGGATCGCCAAAATAGCCGCAGGGGCAGGGGTTCATGGCGGCGACAAGGGTGAAGTTCGCCGGGAAGCTGAGCGTGCCGGCGGCACGTGCCAGCGTCACGGTGCGGTCCTCCAGGGGTTGCCGCAGCCCTTCCAGCTTGGTCGCGCCGAACTCCGGCAGTTCGTCAAGAAAGAGGACGCCCCGATGCGCCAGGCTGATTTCACCCGGACGCGGCCAGGAGCCGCCGCCGACGAGCCCGACATAGCTGGTGGTGTGGTGTGGGGCGCGAAAGGGCCGCTCGCGGAGCAGTGGCGTTTCTGGCGGCAGCAGGCCGCGCACGCTGAAGATCTTGGTCACCTCCAGCGATTCCGGCATCGTCATCGGCGGCAGAATCGACGGGAGGGCGCGGGCCAGCATCGTCTTGCCCGAGCCAGGAGGGCCGGACATCAGGACGTTGTGCGCCCCGGCGGCGGCGATCTCCAGGCCGCGCTTGACG
>CAYSXO010000022.1:0-7746 GCA_964434995.1 uncultured Sphaerobacteraceae bacterium | reverse complement strand
GTGCTCCTGCCCTTTGACCTCGGAGAAATCGACCCCGGTGTAGAGCGAATCGGGCGGCTCGCTGTCGGCGGCGCGTGGCGGAATGGGCGCTTCGCCATTGAGATGGTTGACCAGATCGGCCAGGGTGCGGACCGGGAGCACCTCGATGTCCCCGACCATGGCCGCCTCGGGTGCATCGGTGGCGGGGACGAAGGCTCGGCGCATCCCCTTCGCCGCCGCGGTGGAGACCATGGCGATGATGCCAGGGATGTGGCGCACCACGCCGTCGAGCGACAGTTCGCCCGCCACGAGCGCATCCTCGAGTTGCTCGGACGGCGCCACCTGGTTGCTGGCGATGAGGATGCCGAGGGCAATCGGCAGATCGTAGGTCGGCCCCGCCTTTTTCAGATCGGCCGGGGCCAGGTTGACCGTGATGCGCCCGACCGGGAACTTGCCGCCCGAGTTGCGGATGGCCGCCCGGACGCGGTCCTGGCTCTCGCGCACGGCGGCATCCGGCAGCCCGACGACGACCGTGGCCGGCACACCCTGCGAGACGTCGACCTCGACCTCGACCAGGACGCCATCGAGGCCGACGACCGCGCACGAGTAGACCTTTGCCAGCACGTTGCCCCCGAATCGGCTTGTTCGCCGACGCGCAATAAGGGGGTGATTGTCGCACAATCCCTGGATAGGGACATGCGCCGATTGATGAGCTCGATGCTCAGTGCCGAACCCGCATTGTGTCCCGATGCAGTCGCGCTTGACGTGGAAGCGCTAGACCAGTGTTCCGTTCTTCATCACCCAGGCGGGGCGCTCGACAGCTGAGACGTCGGAGAGTACGTCCACCGGAACGGCGATGAGATCCGCCGCCAGGCCGTGGCGAATGGCGCCGGCCCTGTCGTCGATTCCCAGAAGCCTGGCGGCGGACGACGTTGACGCGACGATCGCGTCCATCGGCGTCATTGCGCTGTAGCGAACCATGTAGCCCAGCTCGCCAGGGTTCGTGCCATGGTCGTTGTACTCGGTTCCCGCATCCGAGCCCATGGCAATCTGAACGCCGCGTTCCACGGCCCACGCGAACGACTGGCGGTGCTCCGCCACGGCGCGCTCCGCCTTGGCCACGGCTTCCGCCGGGATGCCCCCGGCCACACCGTATTTGATAACCATGTCGTACGAGATCAGCGTTGGCACCAGGTAGATGCCTTTCTCGATCATCGCATCGAGGTTGGGGTCGTCGGGCCCGCGAAAGAACCCGTGCTCGATCGAATCGACGCCGGCTGCAACCGCGTCGGTGATGGCCTCCCAGCCCTGAGCATGCACGCAGACCTTCCGGTCGAGCTTGTGCGCTTCGTCGACAGCGGCGGCGATCTCCCGGCCGTTCATGAGCGGCCGCCCATACTTGGTCCCTGGCGTCGAGATGCCCCCGGTGATGGTGAGCTTGATCACGTGGACGCCGCGCTTGACCAGCGTGCGGACGGCCTTGCGGATGCCTTCTTCCCCGTCGGCTTCGAGCCCCATGAAGTGCCCATGGCCGCCGGTAATGCAAATCACGCGGCCTGCACAAACGATGTTCGGTCCCTCGGCCAGCCCCTCGTGGATGGCATGATCGAGGTCGAGGTCGAGATCAGCCCGTGTTCCGACGTTGCGGACCGTGGTGACGCCCGATTCCAGCGTCTTCCTCGCGTTTCGCGCGCCGCGCAGGACGGTCATTGCCTCGCTCTCCGCGAGGGCGCGTACGGCGATGTCGGGGACCGGATCCATGCACAAATGGACGTGGCAGTCGATCAGGCCGGGCAGGACGGCCAGCGAGCTGGCGTCGATGAGCGTCGCGTTGGGATCCGCGGGCGTTTCCGGGGAGACTGACTCAATCGTGCCGTCGCAAATGGTGATGTAGGCATTCTGTATGGGCGCGGCGCCGCTGCCATCGATGACCATGCCAGCATGGATGACCGATCGTTCCACGTGTTCCACGAAATGCCCTTTCTCCAATTCCGACGTTCCATCGCTCGACAGCTAGGCGCGAGGTCTCGTGCGCGGATCAAAGAGATCGCGCAGGAGATCCCCAATCAGGTTCAGGCTCAAGACGGTGACGAAGATGGCGACGCCTGGCCAGAAGGAGATCCACCAGGCGGCATCCATGAATCGTCGTCCCTCAAAGAGCATGTTTCCCCAGGATGGCGTAGGTGGTTGCACGCCGAGCCCGAGGTAGCTCAAGCCGGATTCGATGAGAATGCTCTCCGCGGTGAGCAGGGAAATCTGCACGATCAATGGCGCGGCCGCGTTGGGAAGAATATGGCGCGCGATGATGCGTGGCGTTCCCACCCCCGTGGCGCGGGCGGCTTCGACGAACTCGAGCCGGCGCAGGCGCAGAAACTCGCCGCGCACCAATCGGGCGGTTCCAGGCCAGGAGACGAAACCGATGGCGACGATGGTAAGCCAGAGTCCGCCCTCGAATATCGCGACGATCAGCAGGATGAGCAGCACCGGCGGGATCGACATGAAGATGTCGGTAATTCGCATCGCGGTCTGATCGATGATGCCCCCGAAGAACCCGCTCAGGCTGCCGACAATGGTTCCCACCGCGATCGTGAGCGCCGCGGCGCCGACGCCAACCGCCAGCGAGATGCGGCCCCCCCAAAGCAGGCGGCTCAGCACATCTCGGCCCAGCCCATCCGTGCCGAAGAGGTGCGCGGCGCCTGGCGGCGCCAGCCTGTCGGTTAGTGACTGGGCCGCGTAGTCATACGGAGCGAGCAGAGGCGCGAGCACGGTAACGAGCGCGATAAGCAGGAGGGCCAGCACGGCGAGAGCACCAACCAGATCGGATCGTATCGCCCGCGCGAGCAGGGACGCTGGCCGACGATCAGGGCTCTGGAGATGCTCGGTAAGGGCAATTGTGGCTGATTCAGACATCGCTAGTCATACCGGATCCGGGGATCGACGACGGCGTAGAGAATGTCGACCAGGAGGTTGGCGAGAATGGTGACCGCGGAGAGGAGAAGGGTGAGCCCGAGCACTACCGGATAGTCCCTCGCGAAAACAGAGTCCACCGCAAGCCGGCCGAGGCCGGGCCAGGCAAAGACGACTTCAACAAACACCGCTCCGCCAATAAGCGATTTGATGGAGAACCCGGCGATGGTCAGGAGCGGCACGAGGGCGTTTCTCAGCGCATGCCGCAGGATGACAGACTGCTCTTTCAGGCCCTTGGCCCTCGCGGTGCGGATGAAATCCTGGCCGAGCGCTTCGACCATCGATGAGCGGGTGAACCGCATGTAGATCGCAAGCTGGAGCGCGGCGAGCGTAATGGCTGGCAGGATCAGATGGCGCAAGCGGGAGCCGAGATCGCTTTCGGCTCCATAGGTCGCGATCCCGGACGAAGGCAGCCAGCCCAGGCGTACCGAAAAGACCATGATCAGGAGGATGCCAAGCCAGAACGGCGGAAAGGAGACGCCAAGCATGGCGACCCCGTTCGCCAGGCGATCGATCGGCGAGTTGCGCCAGACTGCCGCGATGATGCCAAGGCTCAAGCCCACAACGATGGCCAGGAAAAGGGCCGCGGCGCCGAGTTGCAGGGTTGCGGCGACTCGCTGCCCGATGACGTCGCTGACTGGAGCGCCGGCGAAAAAGGAACGGCCCATATCGCCGCGCAGGAGTGTCTGCAGCCACGAGAAGTACTGCACCGGCAGCGGGCGGTCGAGCCCCAGATTGTGACGCGCGGCGGCGGCCATTTCCTCGTTGTATTGATCCCCGATGAGCATCGTTTCCGGTCCACCGGGGGCGATGTGGAGCACGACAAATAGAATCACCGACACGCCAATCAGGGTCGGGATGGCGAGGAGCAGCCGCATGAGGATGTATCGGGCCATGGTTGAGACGATCCGCGCGGGCCGTCGCGACGGCCCGCGCTCGTTGAGTCTCCTAACTCTGCTTCGTTACACCCTTGACCGACCGGTAGATGTCGGCCGGCATTGGCGAGGGCACGAATCCCTCAAATGCTGACCGGTAGGCATAGATGTGCTGGTAGTGATAGACCGGCAGATACGGCACATCCTCGGCCGCGATCTTCTGGAATGCCGAATACGCGCTCTTGCGCGCCTCCTGATCGAGCGTGCGGCGCCCCTCTTCGAGCACCGCATCGATCTCCGGATTCCGATAGAGCGCGCGGTTTCGCCCGCCCTCGGAGTGATACATTCCATAGCCGTAGTCGTCTGGATCGGCTCCGCCGTCCCAGTTCGACATCGTTGCCTCGAAGGTGCTGTTGACGAGGGTGTCGATCCACGCGGCGAGCTCGATGATCTCGATGTCCATCTGGATACCGACCGCGGCGAGCCATTCCTTGGCGCTGGCCAGGAGCTGCTCGCCAGCCTCATGGCCCTTGAACGTTGACATGGTGAAAGCCAGCGGAACGCCGTCCTTCGTGCGGGTTCCGTCGTCACCCTTGACCCAGCCCGCTTCGTCGAGAATCGCCTCGGCCTGCGCCGGGTCGTAGGTGTATGTCCGCACGTCTGGCTCGTACATCCAGGTGTATGGCGGATAGAGCCCGGTAGCGGGGAGCGCAAGACCAAGCAGCACGGCCTGGATGAACGTCTCCATGTCGAGCGCGTAACCGATGGCCTGGCGGACTGCCTTGTCGCCGAGCGCCGGATGCGTGGTGTTGAAGCTGATGAACGAGCAGCCGATGTTGTCGACGAGCGCGACCGAGAACTCGGGGTTGCTCTGCAGGTCCGCCACGGCCTCGCGCGGCACGCGCTCCATGAACTCGATGCCGCCCGTGCGCAGCTCCTGCAGGAGCACGGTCTCGTCCGGAATGACCCTGAGGACGAGCTCCTGGAGTGCTGGCGCTCCACCGTAGTAGGCATCGTTCGCCGCGAGCACCATGCGGTTGTCGCGCTGCCAATCGACGAACTTCCACGCGCCTGTGCCCACCGGGGCGGCGTTGAAGTCCGCGGTGTTGACATCAACGCCCTCGAGGAGATGCTTGGGGGCGATTGGCCGATGGAGCGACTGGACGAGAAACGGTGCGAACTGCTCGGCGAGATGGAACCGGATCGTGGTCGCGTCAACGACCTCGACGGGCGCCTGGGGGAGATCCTCGGGCTTCGCGGGCGCGTCGGGATTGGTCAGTTCTGCAAAGCCGACCAGGGGAGCGAAGTTGGCTCGGTACTGCGTTTGCGTTGCCGGATCGAGTATCGCGTAGATGTTGAACGCGACGTCATCAGCGGTGAAGGGCGTGCCGTCGTGCCAGGTGACGTCTGACCGCAGCTTCAGGGTCCAGGTCAGGCCGTCTTCGGACGTTTCCCACGATTCCGCCAGTTCCGGCACCGGCTGCAATGACTCATCGAGGCGAATGAGCGCGTCGAAGAGCCAGAGATTGGCCAGGTACGAGACGCCGTCCTGCTCGACAATGGGATTCAGGGTGATCGCATCCCAGGGTAGGCCGAAGATAATGCGGCTGGCGGCCCCATCCTGAGCCGCTGCATCCTGAATGGGAAGGAAGCTCGACGATGGGGAGCCTGGATTGAGCGCGAAGGGACTGAGCGCCAGCCCCGCTCCCGCGGCAGCGGATCGGATGATCGTGCGGCGCGAGACCGCTCGTGAGTATGTCCTGTCCATCGACGTCGAACCCTTCTACGGCCGCGCGCCCTCCAATGGAGAGCCAGCCGGTCAGACAATGAACCAGTGGATGCCCGGCGGCGAGCATCCCACTACGCGAGCAGCCCGCGCGCAAATCTGGCCCCCTGGCCTGGCGCCCGACCTCCATTGGACATTGGCGTGCCCCGGATATACCACGCGAGTGTCCGATCCGTCTTGTGTCCCGACGGCCGGGCTGCGATGCAGCGTGACCGCGAGAGACCGCTACTCGGCCTCCGCCGGGGCCTCGAACCACTCGGGCGGGCCGACATTCGTTACGCTGAGGTGCGTCATGGCGTGGCCTGGCGCGGCGCCGTGCCAGTGGCGCTCGTTTGGCGCGGCGTAGATGACATCGCCGGGTCCGGCCAGGAACTCTTCGTCTTCCGTCCCGGCTCGACATTGGCCTTCGAGGACATACAGTATCTGCTCGCCCGGGTGAGTGTGCCAGTTTGTCCGCGAGCCATCCTCGAAGTGCACGACGCTGACGGCCATTCCTCCTGGCCGCTGCGCGCCAACGAGCCGCTGCAGGTGCGTCGTGCCGGTGAACGTTGTTCCCTTCTCGCCAATTGCCTCGCTGCCCCGCACCACCTTCATCGCGACCTCCTCCTCAGCCAGCTCCAGTTTTCCGTAACCGTCGCGCCTTCAGCCGGTATCCTCGTAACGGTCATACTGCCGCCAGCTCCACCGCGGATGAAAGCCAAACAGGCGTTCAGCTCGCGCCGAGTCGAGAAGGGAAGCGTGCTCGGCCATCCCCTCCCGGATCGTCGTTCCAGGGTAATGGCGGCTGACCAACTCCAGCGTCGGGATCGGCATGAACGAATCCGCTGCCGCCACGAAGCACGCTTCGTGCCCCTGAACATCGGCCTCCAGGGCAAGGCGGACCGCCTCCGCGACATCACGGGAGTCGATGTAGCTCCAGAGGTTCGATGCTCCCGCCTCCGGGTCTGCCTGCAGCGGCGCGATCTGTTCCTTGAAGGTGGCGGGCGTGTGAATCCATGGGAAGCGCAGGCTCATCACGCCTATCCTGCCCCGGCGGGCAAACCCGGCCGCAAGTTCTTCCCCGACGACTTTGGAGAGCGCATAGGCATCCTGCGGCTGGAAGGGATGGTGCTCGTCAATAGGCACGTAAACGGGCGCTATCGGCTGCTCGAAGAAGGGAAAGCCGAGGACCGAGACGCTGGAAGCGACTACGACCCGGCTCACCTCCAGGGCCGCCGCCGCTTCGAGCACGTTGAATGTCGCCATGACGTTCGTACGAAAAACCACTTCAGGCATGTCGAAGGTCGGCCGGGGAATGGCCGCCAGATGAACCACGGCCTCGGCGCCCCGCAGGCAGCCGTAAACCTGCCCCAGATCGGTGAGGTCGGCCCGGCGGAAGGGGGCAGGGCCGTCGCTCGCGATGAGGTCGACGTTGAGCACGTCGTAGCCACGCTCGGCCAGATCCCTGACGACTGCTCGGCCAGCCAGACCGCTGCCGCCAGTGACCACCACGCGCATCATGCTCGGCCCCCGTTTACCAGGATGGCGCGGATCATTTCGATGGCCAGCGCCACGTCTGCCCGGGCCTCGGCCAGCGGCGTGCGCGGGCGTGTGCCGTTTTGCACGCACTCGGAAAAGTGCTGCCACTCGCGCTTGAATGCCTCCTGGTGCGAGACAGGGATCTCCTTCCGCACGGGAGAGCCGGCGTCGTTCTCCTGAATCGTCACGACCGTCGGCGCGTACGGCACATAGGGGTTCGGGAACGTGATGGAAATCACCTGGTCTTTCCCGTACGCGGTCAGCTGCTCGTCCCACCAACGGTGCCGCGAGCCGACGCCGATCTCGAAGACGCAGCGCCGCCCCTCGCCGTAGTCGAGCACCGACAGCAACTCGGACGAGGAAATCGCGTCGCTGTAGAGCACGCGGTCCGGGTCCCCGAAGGCCCCGCGCAGGATCGTCAGGTCGTGGCTAGCAAGCAGAAGGAGCGTGAAGTAGACGCTCGCCAGGTGCTCGTGGGTTGGCCCCAGCGCCTCGCGAAGGACAGCCTCCCGCGCCACGTTGCTCGCGGCGATAACCTCGGGCGGCAGGTCGTCCGCGGCGGTGAGCGTGAAAAGCGGAAGATGGGTCGTGAAATCCATGGCGAAATCGTGGACCCGGATC
>CAYSXO010000021.1:10701-26937 GCA_964434995.1 uncultured Sphaerobacteraceae bacterium | reverse complement strand
GGTAGCCCTCGATGACGTCCCTGGCGGTCAGATCGGCCAGCGACGCGGGATCCTGAAACGGATTCAGTGCGGCGTGCGAGGCATAGAGTTGGGCGATCGCCCGGTTACGCGCGACCTCGCCATCGAGATGCTCGGTCCAGAGGAACTGGGAGTAGGTGGCGAAGCCTTCATTCAGCCAGATATCCTGCCAGCGCAGGACACTGACCGTATTGCCGAACCATTGATGCGCCAATTCGTGCGCGACCGTCGATTCCTGAGCCTCGAATTCCTCTTTCGTCAGCGCGCTCTGGCCCACCTGAATCGCTTGGCCGAAAATGGGGATGGTCTGCGTCTCCAGGGCAAAGAAGAGCGGCGAGCCGACGATCATGCCGCCCGCGGACTCGAAGGGGTAGGGGCCAAAGACCGTCTCGAAGTAGACGATCATCTCCGGCAGCCGGTCGAAGATCGCGCGCTGGCTTGGCGGCACGGGATCGGCAAATGCCACGCGGATCGGCAGGCCCTCCGGCCCTTCCCGCTCCTCCACGGTCATCCGCGCGGCCTGAAACGTGACGAGGTAACTGGCCATCGGATCGCGCGATTGCCAAACGGCCGTCGTTCCATTGTCCGTGGAGATCGTTTCCACGGGCGAGCCGTTCGCGACGACCGCATAGGGCTCCGGCACGGTCAGGCGCAGGGTGTAGGTTGCCTTGTCAGACGGATGCCCGTTGACCGGATACCACGATTCGGCGCCGAACGGCTCGCCCGCGATGAAGATGCTGTTGTTGCCCTGCCACCACCCAGAACCATACTGATCGCCTTCGGCGTCCGGCTTCTGCTGACCACCAAGCCCGAGAAGTCCAGCCAGGACCATCGCCGTCAACGAGCCGAAGGTTGGCGCTTGCTGGCCATCTGGTTTGCCGTGGTACACGATTTCGGTTTCGAAGCGCGATCCGGCCGGCAACGTGGAGGCTGGGCGAATTGTCAGCTCCCCGCCAGCGCGCGAGAAGGCCGCCGGCTCGCCATTGACCGCGATGCTCTCGATCTCCAGACCACGAAAATCGAGGTTGAACCCGCACAGATCGACCAGGGCAAGCGCCTCGATCGTCGCGCGCCCGGCGTTAATGGCGGCATGTGGCACGTCCAGATCGAGATCGAGCTCGTAATGCAGCGCGTCGTAGCCAGAGTTGCCCATCAACGGGAAGTAGGCATCGCCAATGCCGCTGCTGCCTGTCGTGCAGGCGGCCGGCGCCGGAGCCACGGGCGTGGCGATCTGGGCCAGGGCTGGCGCGATCGTCATCGTCAGGACAATCCAGCCAGCGACAAGGGAGAACAACGCGCGCCTCTTCACTACTCCTCCATCTCTCAATCGCATCCAACCATTCGCCGCCCAGGTGATGCCATTCGGGCGCCATGGTCATCCAATCCGCGCCCGGAAACGGACAGATCCGCGCGGCGCGGTTCATGGCGCGAAGCGCGTTGTCAGCCTGCTTCGGCGCCGGCATCATACCGTGCCCCATTTCGCGAGGGTGTCGCCGCACCCGCCTCCTCTCGCGCCGGTCCGCTGCGCTAGACTGCACGCCAGGCGATGCACGAGGAGGCGGGCGATGAACGGCATTCACGACCTCGGTGGCATGCACGGCTTCGGCCCGATCGAGCGCGAGCCCAACGAACCGCGCTTCCATGCCGACTGGGAAGCGCGCGTCCTGGCCATGGATCGTCTCGTCAAGGCGGGCGGCTACTTCACCTCTGACGAGCACCGCCTCGGCATCGAGCGCATGCCGCCAGCCGACTATCTACGGTCGTCCTACTACGAGCGCTGGCTCGCGTCACTCGTCTCCATTCTTGCCGAGCAAGGCATCGTAACCGCCGCCGAGCTGGACGCTCGGATTGAGGTCTTGCGCCAGAATCCCGAACCGGCGCCGCGTCCGGACGCCAACCCCGCGCCTCTGCCCGCGCCGAGCGCGCATGCAGAATCGCCGCCGGCCGCGCCGCGCTTTGCCATCGGCGACGCGGTCGTCACCCGCAATGTCCATCCGGCAGGGCACACGCGGCTCCCGCGCTACGCGCGTGGCAAACGCGGCGTCATTCAGATCGTGCACACGCCGCAGATCTTCCCCGACACGAACGCGCACCGGCTGGGAGAGCATCCGCAAACGGTCTACAACGTCCGCTTCGATGCGCGCGAGCTCTGGGGGGACTCTGCCGAGCCGCGTCAAACCGTCGCTATCGACCTGTGGGAGAGCTATCTGGAACCCGCCCCGCGCTAATGCGGGCCGAGGGCGCGTGCCCTCTCAGCCCGGCCACGAAAGGATGCGCGATGCCATTCGACCCACAACAGGAACCGTACGTCGCACTGCGGACCAAGGCGCTGGAGTCGCTCCTGATCGAGAAGGGTCTGCTGACGGCTGAAGCGGTCGACGAGCGAGTGAGCCAGTACGAGCAGGACATCGGCCCACTCAAGGGCGCGAAAGTCGTCGCCCGGGCCTGGGTCGATCCCGCGTTCAAGCAGCGGCTTCTGGAGGATGGCAGCGCCGCGGTTGCCGAGCTTGGCCTGCATGGCCAGGGGCCGGTGGAGTTTCAGGATCGGCAGCTCATCGTCGTCGAAAACACGGAGACAGAGCACAATATGGTCGTCTGCACGCTCTGCTCCTGCTACCCATGGTCGGTCCTCGGACTGCCGCCCACCTGGTACAAGGACTTTGCCTACCGCTCGCGGGCGGTCATCGAGCCGCGCGCGGTGCTGCGCGACTTCGGCGTCGAGCTCGACGAGTCGGTGACGGTGCATGTCTGGGACAGCAGCGCCGAGCAACGCTATATGGTGTTGCCCGAGCGCCCCGCCGGGTCCGAGGATTTGACCGAGGAGGAACTCGCGGCGCTGGTCACGCGGGATGCCATGATCGGCGTGGCGCTGGTGAGCGCCCCAGAACCGGCCGGCGTGGCCGCGGGATGATTGGGAGATTGCCGTGAGCGATCGGCGCATCGAGGACCTAGGCGACGATCTGGCGGTGCCGCGCAAGAATGGCGAGCTGGTCTTCGCGGCGCCCTGGGAAGGTCGCGTCTTCGGCATGGCGGTCGCTCTCAGCGACGATCAGGTCTACGACTGGAACGCCTTCCGCGACCGTCTCGTCGTTGAAATCGCCGCTGCTGAGGAACACGGCGACGCCTCCGGCTACTACGAGCGCTGGCTGGCCTCGTTCGAGCGCCTCCTGCTGGAGACGGGCGTCATCACGGCAACCGAACTCGATGCCCGCACCGCCGAGTACGCCGCGGGCGTCTACGACGAGCACGAGCACTACGAAACAACCTCGGACGCTATCGCCAGCCTGACCCGATCGCCGCATACCTCCGGGGTGCGAAACATTGTCTGGCGCGCCGACGGGGAGCCGATCAACGTCTTCCGCCGGCCTGGGCAGCTCTTCGTCTGCGCCACCGGCTGCTGCTGCGGCCACACCGAACGGGGTCATGACCCGGTGCCCACTGAGCTTTACCACCGCGAATGGGCACGCCGGCGCATCCGTCACAAGGTGCACCTCTCGATCGGCGGCTGCCTCGGTCCGTGCGCCCTCTCGAACGTGGCGCTCCTCCTCTTCGCCGGACATCAGGTCTGGTTCCACTCGATTGCCAACGACGAACAGGTCATCGCCATCTTTGATTATGTCGAGTCTTTGGTCCGCGCGGATCGCTTTCTGCCGCCGCCGCACGCCCTTTCGCCGCACATTTTCGACGTCTTTGACTGGCCAGCCCCGGTCGAGTCCGCGTGGATTGCCGATAGCTCGGGCGACGATCCGCCCATTCGGGCTGAGGCAGGTCCAGCCTTCGCCGCACCGTAACTCCGCGGCCCCAGCCTGACGCCCAGGCCCGATGAGGCACGGCGATGACGCGCGCTTATGCAGCCGACTACGATTCGAGCGCGCACCCTGTCGCACCGATCGCAGCCTCGGGAGGATTCACGTTGACCATCTCGCCGGCCGGACGCATCGCCGAGGAAATCGTGCGCCGTTTCGAAGGGCTCGCGTCAATTCGAGACCACGCCCTTGGCGAGGGGCGGCAGATTACCCGGCTGGCGGCGAACAGCGTGCGCGCGACGCATCGCGGCGAGCTCGATGAGGCCGAGCGGTTGCTCGGCGAGGCGCGCGGCCGCATGTGCAACCTCAGCGAAGAGCTCAAGCCCTACCCCAGCATCTACTGGGCCGGGTACGTGCAGGACGCGATGAAAGAGGCGGCCGAGGCTGCCCTTACGCTCGCTATCGTCGCGGACCGGCCGCTGCCTGAGCCAGCGGACCTCGGCGTGGAGGACGCCGCGTACCTGAACGCCATGGCCGAAGCGGCTTCCGAGCTGCGCCGCCAGGTGCTCGACCGCCTGCGCCAGGACGAACTCCCCCGCGCCGAATATCTCCTCGGCGCCATGGACGACATCTACGCCGCGCTCGTCATCGTCGATTTCCCCGACGCCATCACCGGCGGCCTGCGCCGGACGACCGATGCCCTGCGCGCGGTGCTGGAACGGACGCGCGGCGACGTCACCATGGCGGCGACGCAAGGGCGCGTCGAGCGCGCGCTGCGCGAGGCAATGGGAGACGGGGGAGACGGCCTTCGACCGTAGGAGGAAGGGGGAAGAGGCGACCGTACCCCCTTCACCTCCTGAGGCGAAGCCGCCTCCCCCTTACGTCACCGAGAGCGCGAAAACCGTAGTCGAGCGGTAGGTCTCGCCTGGGCGCAGCACGATAGAAGGAAAGGCGGGCTGGTTCGGCGCGTCGGGGAAATGCTGCGTCTCAAGCGCGATGCCGTCTCCCTGCCGGTAGGCACGGCCGCTGCCCCCAACGATGCTCCCATTGAGGAAGTTTCCGCCGTAGACCTGCATGCCCGGCTCCGTGGTCCAGACCGTCAGCGTGCGGCCGCTGGCCGGATCGTGCAGGACGGCAACCTCGATCAGTGATGCATCGCCCTCGTCCCGATCGAACACGAAGTTATGGTCGATCCCCTGGCCGAGCAGAAGCTGGGGATGATTGATCCGCGCCCGTTCGCCAAACACCGCCGGCGCGGTGAAATCGAGTGGCGTTCCGGCCACCGGGGCCAACGCGCCGGTCGGCGTCTGGCTGGCGTTCAGCGGGGTGTAGCGGCTGGCATTGACCTGCAGCAGATGGCCATCCGTGCTTCCTTTCCCCTCGCCAGCCAGGTTCCAGTAGTTGTGGTTCGTGAGATTGATGATGGTGGGCCGGTCAGTCTCGGCCCAGTAGCCGATGTGGAGGTGGTTGTCATCGTCGAGGAGGTAGGTCACCTCCGCGTGAAGGGTGCCGGGGAAGCCTTCCTCACCATCCGGGCTTCGGCGCGTCAGCCGCACGCCAGCCATGCCATTGTCCACAATCGCCTCCGCGTCCCAGAGCCGCTTGTCAAAGCCGCGATGGCCGCCATGCAGCGTCACGGTTCCGACATTGACCGGAAGTTGGTAGGTCTGGCCGTCGAGGGTGAACGTGCCGCCGGCAATGCGGTTAGCCACTCGCCCGGCCACGCAGCCGAAGAACGGGACGTTCTTCTCGATGTAGTCCTGCAATGTGGAGAACCCGAGCGCCACATTCGCGAATCGGCCATCCCGATCCGGCGCCCAGATCGACTGGATCGTGGCGCCCCAGGGCAGAATCTCGACTCGCATCGCATTGTCGTTGGTCAGGATGAAGCGGTCGACCGCTCGCCCTTCAACCTCGCCCGCGAACTCCTGGCTGACCTCGGACATTCCCACGCGCCCCTTCCCTCGCTCGAATGGTGTGGAAGGGACAATACACCGGCGCGGCCAATAAGCGCGCGTTCTGCCCTTCCCGCGCCGAATCAGGGTGAGCCATGCTGACACCCGCCCGTCGTATCGCGCGGCGGCGTGTCGGGTCAGGGCGCACGTTCCGCGAATATCTCGCTGTTGGGGCCAAGCGGCGGCGCATTCAGATCCGCGCCGGTCACCTCCTGCACCCAATGCTTGAACCAGCAGTCGATACGTGGCATCAGGACACGCCACCGAAGTCGACGTCCTTCGTCGCGACCGTTCCGGCCATCCGCCCCGGCGCCGAGTGGTACGTCCAGTACAGGTTCGTGTGCGCGATAACCTGTCTCGGCGGCGGGGCGCCCCACTCGGTCAAATCCCCCGTCGTGTGGGCATCACCGACCAGGATCGCGTCGTATCCCCGAACGAATGCGCCGTGGAGCGTGGCGCGGATGCAAGCGTCAGTCTGGGCGCCAACGATGACGAGACGCCCCACCCTGAGGTCCGACAGCACGCTCTCCAGGCTGGTGTCCTCGAAGGCATCGCCGTAGTGCTTCTCGAGGTGTGGCTCGGCATCGTCCGGACCCAGCTCGGGAACGATCCTCCAGGAATCGCTTCCCCTTGCAAGGTGCTCGTCGGAGTGCTGAACCCAGACAACGGGACCCCGCTCCGACCGCGCCTTGTCGACGAGGCTACCGATGTTGGTGACGACCGCATCTCGCTCATGAGCCCCCTGAACAACGCCGTTCTGCACGTCGATCACGAGGAGGGCGGCATTTGGCCGGTTCTCGAGGAGGGCCATCGTCGCTCCTTATCTCTATTCATATCCATGCGGGGCTCCAGTTGTACCGCTCTGCCGAGATCTCGGCAAGGGGATTCCCGGTTCCGCTCCGGCCCAAATGCCGTGTGGAGTCATGGGACGCTCTCAGAAGGGTGAAGGCGCCTCGGCCGAGGTTCAAGGCGATCTCAGCAGGGGGCTCCTTCAGCTTCGAGACAGCAATTTTCAGCGCGCCATGGAGGGGAGCAGCGCAGACGGTCCCAGGAGCCACGCCGCCGGTACGTATCGTGCGTGACAGTGCCTGCCGCCCGGCCATAAGCGGCCAATGTTCGGCGCCTGGATCGGAGGCACACGATGGCGAAGCGGGACCACGACAAGGACCAGGATCTTGACCCGGCAGGCGCCCGTGGTGGAGATACCGGCAAGTCATCCTTCAAAGACGATGGACCCCAGGCGGAGAAGGGGGACCAGCGCCGAGACACCCCCGTCCACAGCGGCCCGACCCGCCGCGGCGCGCAGGGAACGCGTAGTGAGCACGGCAAGCGCTCCGGCTCCGAGAGCGACGCCTCGCGGTAGCCCTGACCGCGGCGCTCCTCTCAGCCAAAGGACGACAGCAGCGGACTGAGGATCGACACGGTTCAGGGTGCAGAAGGTTGTCTGCCGTTGGAGGTGGTTGCCGGCTGGCCGCCTTCGAGCCGACATATCAACGTGAAGGCGGCCAGCCGACACGGCGCTCTCGTTCAGCGCTCGGAAATAGTCTCGTTGACCCTGTCGATCACTGCGCGGTGATCGTGGCTGTGGTCGTGGTGGTCGGCTTGGGCCACTTGAAGCACTTCAAGCACATCTTCCACGAGTCACAGGTTCCGTCGCAGCAGACGTAGATGCAGTTCGGCGGGATCGATGTCGCTCGGGCCGCCTCGACATCCCGGTAGCCCTTGCCACTCTTGCCCTTCTTGCGGCGCTTGCGCCGGGCAGCGGCGTCGTCGTGGGCGCTGATTCCCGCCACGCCAGTGGCGATCGCCGCCGCCAGCAAGCCGGCCACTCGTCGCCGGGGAAGCCGGCCGTGCAACGACCGGGCCAGGGTATCGAACGCGGCGGCATGTGTGTCCACGGAAGCCTCGATGTGGGTGGTGTCCATGCGTTCCTCCTTCGACTCGTGCGGTCCGCCCGGACCCTCTGGTGTTAGCCCCACCGTACGGTGAGCCAGGGCCGGTGGCGATCAAGTCGGGTACAACGTGGGTGTCCGATCGGGAACAGTGGCTGGACAATGGCTGCCGCACCGATGAACAGGGAGTCGCTTTGCACCCCTCACGGGATTTCGGCGCTGAGCGCCTGAGTTGGCGCCTTGCTCCCGCGAGGAACGCTGCTCCAGCGCTTCGAGGGTGTGAGCGTCGGGCAGCCGGGTGCCGCGAGTGCCCGGCGCCCCCGGCGACCACTCCGGCATGTGTCCGCTATGTGCCGGTTCGAGTTTCACCGATCAGGATGGGCTGATCGTTTTCTGTGCTGCTTACGGCTGCGCTGCTGGCTCCCGCACCAGCACTGGCAGGTTCTCTACCGGCGTGCCGGCGCCAAAGCCGTTGGCCTGCAGCCAGCCCGCTGGCACCTCCAGCACGTAGCGGACAGGCACGGGAGAGCGCTGCGACGGTCGGTCCGCGTCCTCGGTTCCTTCGGCATCGGGACAGACATTCTCAGCGGCGCCCTGAATAGCGCCATCCTCGACCCAGATGATGTCGAGACAGAAGCGCATCCCCTTCATCCAGAAGGAGCGCGGCGCCGGCTCCTCGAAGAGGAAGAGCATTCCCGTTCCCGGGGCCAGGCCATCGCGGTAGCCGAGGCCGCGCGCGGTGTCCTGCGGGAGGTAGGCCAACTCGACCGCCAGCGGCACACCGCCCACCAGAATTTCGGCTGTCTGCAACGGCGCCACCTGATGCCTCCAGGGCGGGGCCGCCTGAGCCAGCGTTCCGCCAATAGTCGCCAGCATCATCATGACCGCGAGAACCAGTGCTGTCACGTGCATTCCCCCATGTAGGGTGATGGGGTGTCAGGGTGTCGGGGTGTTCGGGAGTTCAGAAGAACGGCGATCGAATCGTGTCGATGGCTCGGAACTGAAAGCCAACGACCCGTCCCTATCACGCTAACACCCCGACACCCCGACACCCCGTCACCCTGACACCCCGTCACCCTCGTCTTCCAGATGCGTGGCAATGGCGAGCAGGGTCGCCGCGCAGTCCGCCACGCTGGCTACGGTCAGGTCGCTCTCCTCGCGCACCAGCGGCGGCGTTTCCGGCCCGAGCACGCCGACGCTCAGCGTCTCTGCCGCGCCCTCGTCGCGGAGGCCGCGTAACGCGCGAAAGCCATCCACATCGGTTACGTCGTCACCGAAGAAAACGAGCCCCCGCAGCCCAAGCTCGGCAGCCAGATCGCGGATCGCCGTACCCTTGTTCAGCGCCAGCGCCGGGCGCAACTCGACGATCATACGGCCGGGCGAGACGCGCAGGCCGTGTTTCTCGGCGGCGGCCATGGCCACCGGCTCGAGCAACGATGCCGCCGCGTCCGGATCGGGCGCCAGCCGGTAGTGCACGGTGCCCGTCACCCCCTTGTTCTCGATCAGCAGCCAGGGCGCTGCCTCCACCTCCCGAATGCGTGCTTCGATCTCGGCGAGCGCCGCGGCCAGCGGCGCCCGGGCTGCCTCGGCGGCGGGATGCGTCCAGGCGACGCCACGGGCGATTCGCTCCATGCCGTGATTGCCAATGTAGATCAGTTCCGGCAAGCCAACCATCGCCGCCCCGGCCCCAGGCGCCCTGCCCGACACGACGGCGACCACGGGCAACAGTTTCGTCAACCTGTCGAGCGCGGCCAGAGCGCCTGCGTCCACGATGGCCTCGAAAGGCGTTGGCGCAATGGCGCTGATGGTGCCGTCGATATCGGTCACGAGCGCGGCGGGTGCTTGACGCAGCACATGCACGCAGGCGTCGACGACATTCTCGTTGCCGCTGGCAAGGCCTGGCTCTGGAGCCGCGACATCCATCATGGCCGCTCAATCCCGATCCTGATAGGAGTGGATCGTCCAACCCGGACTGCTGACGAAAAGATCCTGCACGCTGCTCTGGTCGATGATGGCCACATGGTAAACCAGCCCTTGCGGCGTTCCCGGAGGACCAAAGGGATCGGTCGGGGCGTTGAGGCGTACGGTGGCCCCGGTTGCGGGATTCAACTCGGCCTCTTCCTCGTACCCCGCGCGCGCCAGGGCCAGGTGCAGCTCGCGGAAGTCGACCTGGCCCAGCGGAAACACCGGCACCGAGGCCGGATCGATTTCGGCCGGCTCGCTCATGCCCGTGTCACTGTAGTAGAAGGACTGCGCTGTCCGGGAATAGAACGTGCCCTGCCACCGGAATCCCTCTTCCAGCGGCGCGCAACCCACGCGGACGGTGACCAACTGAGCATCCGGGCGCCAGGCCAGGGCCGACTCGATCGCGGACTGGACGCCCGCCGCCCATTCATCGCCAACGGTGGCCAGATCCCCCACGCGCAGCCGCCCACCGGCGCAACGCACCTGCTCCGGCATCAAGCGATTGAACGGAACTGGCGTGGAGGTCGGCGTCACTTCCGGCGACGGCTCCACGATCAGCGGTGTCGGTACGGAAACCCCGGTGCAGCCACCGAGGACCAGAAGCGCCGACAGGATGACGACGATGTAGGCTGCCGGGGTTGAGCGCCGGCCGCGAACCGGCAGAATGTACCGCGTCACCGGGAGCGTTCCTCGCAAAGTCCGCGTGATCCGCGCGCGGCAATCGCGGGCCGATGCGCCGAATCCCTGGTCCGGCGGGAATCTACCATACGAGCTCGTTCCAGCCGTATCCCGGGCCCAGCTCGACGCGTGGCCGTTGCGGATATACTCGTGCCATTCGACGATACGATTCGACTGGCCTTGCGGGGACCGAGCGGAGCGGGGGGGAATGCGGCTTTTCAATACACAGTCCGGGCAGATCGAGCAGTTCACGCCGCGGAACGGATCTGTCGGCATGTATGTCTGCGGCGTGACACCCTACGACACCACCCACGTTGGGCATGCGTTCACGTTTCTCACGTTCGACATTCTGGCTCGCTGGCTGCGCAACAAGGGCCTCGATGTCACCTATGTCCAGAATGTGACCGACATCGATGACGACATCCTGCGCAAGGCGAAAGAGGTTGGTCTCGGCTGGCGAGAGCTTGGCGATCGCGAAACCGCGCGCTACCTCAAGGACATGGAAGACCTCAACTGGATCGCGCCAGACTACTATGTTCGCGCCACCGACCACATCCCGGAAATGCTGTCCATCATCGCGGAGCTGATCGAGAAGGGATATGCCTACGAAAGCAATGGCAATGTCTACTTCTCGGTCGATAGCGATGCCGATTTCGGCAAGCTGAGTCACATTCCACGACCCGAGATGCTGCCGATCGCCAACGAGCGGGGCAATACCCCCAACGATCCGCACAAACGGGACCCGCTCGATTTCGTCCTCTGGCAGAAGTCCGCGGAGGGCGAGCCAGCCTGGGATTCCCCATATGGTGGTGGGCGGCCTGGCTGGCATGTCGAATGTTCGGCGATGGCGAGCCGCTACCTCGGCCCCAGCATCGACATTCACGGCGGTGGCTACGATCTCGTCTTTCCTCATCACGAGTGCGAAGTCGCGCAATCGGAAAATGCCTTTGGCGTCGAGCCGTTCGCGCGCTACTGGGCGCATGTGGCGATGGTCGGCTACAACGGCGAGAAGATGAGCAAGTCGCTCGGAAACCTCGTCCTTGTTGGCGATGCCCTGAAGGAGTATTCCGCCGACGCACTGCGGCTCTACCTCTTCTCGCATCACTACCGCGAGCCGTGGACGTATGAGGACGCCGCGCTGGACCACTGGGAGCGCGTTGCCAATGACCTGATCGAGGCGGTCGATCTGCCCGCCTATGGCATCGAAAACGAACTTGATGTCAGTGTGCCGCGCGACCGCTTCCTGTTGGCCATGGACGACGACCTGAATACGCCGGCCGCCATCGAGGCGCTGCAGGAGATTGCCAACGCCATTCTGGAATCGCCCGAGGATGATGACACGCGCGAAGCGCAGCGCACCCTCCGCGAGCTGAGTGACGTTCTGGGGCTAACGCTGAACGGGTCGTAGGGTGTGGGGGTGTCAGGAAACGAGCGTCGCACTCGTCATTCCTGACACCCCACCTCGACACCCTGACACCCTCGTCTCACCCAATCGTCTCTTCCACGCCGCTTTCGCAGGTCGCGCCGGGCTCGGGACCGTTGCCCGCATACTCCGCGATGAATGCCCCAAGCCGGGGATCGTTGACATCGTCAAGGCGGAGTTGGGCGCCCCAGGCTGAGGCAACAATCGGCTCAGCGAGATCCGGATAGGGGCTGATCAGCAGGTAGGGCTGGTCCTCGCTCAGCGCGGCAAGAACCTTGCGGTCTGCCTCTGGCAGATCGGGCTGGTACGTAATCCAGACCGCGCCATGCTCCTGGGAGTGGACCGCATTCTCGTTCCGGATCGGCGCATCGTACACCTGACACTTCTGCCACGACGGGTCATGCGGGCCGCCGGCGGGAGGATCCTGCGGATAGTCGACAGCCTCGGTGGTGTGATCTGCCGAATCGACCTCAAACGTCTTGAGGCCGGCGATAGGCGTCGCCTCGGCGATGGCCGGGTCGAAGAAATCGCCGCCGGCATCTGGCGCCGGGGTTCCCTCCTGCGCGAACGCACTGCTCGTCGAGACGAGCATACCAACCATGAATGCCACGGCGGCCATCTTCAGCGTTGCGGGAACTGCCATGCCCTGCGGCTCCTCTCCAGGCACGTTCGAAAACCCAGTCTCGTGACAACGCGGGGCATCATCCCCCGAAAAGATGCTGCAGGACTGCTACCCAGGCGACGAGCTGGGCAATGAGCGCGGCCCCGAGGGCGAAACGCGCCGCAAAGCGGTCCAAGGGGTGCAAGAACCAGGAAATCGCCAGAAACATCACTGTCAGGAAAAAGGCCATAAGTGGAAGCCGCCAGAGGACACCTGGCGATCCCCAGCGGTCGGGGTTGCCAGCGGCGTCGAGATGAAGCACGGACGGATTCGGCATGGAGCCCAGCCGCACCCCGAGCAGCAGGGCCATCAGCAGCACACCGGCCACATTTGCCGCCAACAGCGCCAAGGCAGTCTGGTCGGATACGAGTGATGATCCACTGACCGCGCGCGGCATGGCGATGGTCACCGAGCCGCGCGGCAGCCTGTCGCGCGCCGTGGCCGCGGTGGAGCGGGACCGCCGCGGGGCACGCCGCTCGGCAGGCGCGGGGTCTTCATGACGGCCGGCGCGCGAGGGCGTGCGGCGCTCCCGGCGGCGCGGGGGAGCGGCCTCGATTTCGGGCAGCGGCCCCTCGAACTCGTCATCGAAGACCGCGATCTCTTCGCCCTCGATCTGCCACGCCTCGGCGTTCAGCGGGTCGTCGTCTTCCAGGAACGGCGTATCCCGCCGCGAGGTGCTCCGGCGCGTCAGCTCATAGTCGTCGCGAGCCACATTGCGAGTCGCGCGGTGCGCGGCATCACCCGATGTGGCGCGATAGGGATCGTACGGCGCGATTGGGCGAGACGCCGACGGAAGAAAGAAGTCGCCACCATCACGCTCGGCGTCCTCGCCGTCAGGATCTTCGTCGTGCGGCCCGGAACCGCGGCCACGTTGGGACATCGCTCCCGTTCCTGCCTGGCGCGCGGCGCGCGCATGCGGTCAAGCCGCCAACCACGGCCCGGTTTTCAGGATAGCATGGCCGAAACCGCCGCCGGCCAGCAATCAACCAACAGGGGCGCCAACCGCGGCAGTGGGAGGCGGCGGCGGTGGCGCTCCAGCCGGAACCCGGAACCCGCTGGGGAACGGTGTTGGGGTCGGCGGCAGCGACGAACTGATCGCCAGCGCCACGCGCTCATCCTGCAGCCAGCGATCGGAAACCGCCTGCTCGATCCGGTTGATCTGCGCATCGGTCAAGGGCCTGTCGGGATCGGCTTCTTCGACTTTGATGACATGCCAGCCGAACTCCGACTCGACAGGCTCAGAAATCGTGCCGGGCTCGAGTGAGAAGGCGGCGTCCGCGAATGGCGCAACCATCTCCTCCCGCACGAACCAGCCAAGCTCGCCACCGTTTGCCGCGCTCCCCTGATCGGTCGATATCTCGCGGGCCACCGTGGCGAAGCTCTCGCCGCCATCGACAATGCGCGCGCGCGCGGCCTCGGCCTCTTCGCGCGTCGGGACCAACAGGTGCGCCGCCCGCGCCTGGGGGGCGCTCTGGCCGACTTCGGCGGCCAGCGCCTCGCGGACCCTCTGCCGCGCCAGCGCGGGCGCCGCGACCAGCCGGTCGTAGTCGGCCTCGGTCAGATGCGCCACTGGGAAGAGCACGCTCTCCAGACGGGCAAATCCCGCCTCGGCCGTGGCTCGCGCCTCGGCCGGGCTCGGCGTACCGGCCGGCGGGATGGGCGAGGACATTGGCGTCGCCATGGGAGTCCCAATGTCGGAGGCAGCAATGGGCGTCGCCAGGGCGGGCGTGCTCGCGGCCGGGGAGGCAGCAGGCGTGGCAATCATGGCAGCAGCGGTGCTGGTCGCCATCGCGGCCCGCTCGGCAGTCAGCGTCGGGGTCGCCCGCGCCGGGATGAGCGGCGCTCCAGGGGGCGCGAATCGGTTGAGCGCAAAGGTCCGCACCTCCTCGGGCGTGATCTCCAACCCAAGATCGCCCAGGCCCTGCAAGTAGACCTGATCGTCGATCATCTTCTGCAGGGAGGTGGGATCGACGTCGGTGCTGCCCCAAACGTTCGGCAACTGGCCAAGCGATTGTTCGGCCATCGCCAGATATTGATTCTGCTGCTGCGGTCCGACGAACTGGGCAAAGTCCTGATATTGCAGCGCCTGTTCATAGAGATCGTTGGCGCGCGATTTCCAGTAGTCCTCGCGGGATATCGCGACAGAGCCCACGGTGGCCAGCGTCTGGCGCGGCTTGAGGACGTTCTCGTAGAGCGCCCCGGCAACCAGAATGACAACCAGGGCAATGCCAGCGGCCGCCAACCCAAAGCGGAGCAACCGTTGCCGGCGGGCCTCGATCTCGCGCCGCGGAACCCGCCGCTTGCGGGCAGGCGCACCCCGTGGGGCGGTCGGTTGGCCCCCGGCTCGGCGGCGAATGCGCTCGAGGCGGCTCCTCATCGAGTCATCTGGGCGTCGCTGCATGCCAGCTCTGCTCCCGAACCGGCGCCTTGCCGGGTGTTTCCATCGTTTGGGCCGAAATGAACAGCGCGCCGGGCGTCGAGGTCAACCTCGTCGTCACCGGCGCGCGGTGTCCCATCAGTTCACAAAAAGCGTGTCTAGCGCGACGCCGTGGTAAAGGGAAGCAGCGCCACGTGCCGCGCCCGCTTGATCGCCACGGTCAGCGATCGCTGGTGGCGGGCACAGGTGCCGAGCTTGCGCCGCGGCTCGATCTTGCCGCGCTCCGAGATGTAGCGGCGCAGACGCGGCGTGTCCTTGTAATCGACCTCGCCGATCTTGTCGACGCAAAAGCCGCAGACCTTTCGCCGGCCGCCGAAGCGGCCGCCACCGCCGCGGCGCGGCCCGCGGCCGCCGCCCGGCCCACGGCCACCGCCCCCCGGCCCGCGGCCTGGGCCGCCTGGCCGCTCGCCCTGGGCGCCCGCGCCAAACCGGGTGCGGGGAGCATCGCCGTCCTGGCGCTCGCCGCCCTCACCCGCCCTCTCCCGTGGTTCAGAATCACTCATGGAGTCCTCTTTCAGTCGTAAGTGGTTAGTCGGACGTTGTTAGACAGGGCCTTAGAACGGAGGCTCGCCGTCTTCCCAAGGTACGTCCTCCATCTTGCCCGGCGGTCCCTCCTGCATTCGGGCGCCCTGGCGACCGCCGCTGGAGCCGTAGTTTCCGTACCCGCTGTCGCTGTCAGCGCGTGTCCCAAGGAGAAGTATCTCGTTGGCAAAGACATCGAGCGAAGTACGCTGCTGACCCTGCTGGTCTTGATACTCGTTGGCGTCGAGTCGTCCCTCGACGAACACCTGCTTGCCCTTTGACAGAGCTCCCGACTGGGCGAGCCGATCCATCGTCTCGGCAAGGCCACCCCAGGCAGTCACGCGAAACCAGGTTGTTCGTTCCTGTTGCTGGCCCGATTGATCCGTGAACCGACGGTTCGTCGCGATCGAAAACCGCACGTTCATTTTGCCGCTCGGCGTGTACCGGGTCTCAGGATCGCCACCCAGATTGCCGACAATGGTGACCTTTGCGGTGCTCGCCATGCTGGTCTCCTTCGCTGCGCTCTCGCTGGCGTGTGCGGCGAGCTACTCGCCCGCCTCTTCCTGCGCGGCCTCGTACTTGGTCGGGTTGAATCCAGCCGCTTCCGCCGCCTCCACCGAGGCAAAGCAGAACTCCGGCACGGTCCGCTTGTAGGACGGCGAGCCCGGCGTGTGATAGAGCATCGAGGACGCATTGCCCTTGACCGGGTAGTCGTCCGGGCATTCGCCGCTCTCATTGCCCCGGATAGCGCCGGCCGGAACCTCGGCCTCGGCCTCGGCTTCGGCCACGACGGCGGCTTCAGCCTTTGCCAGCGCCGCGGCAGCCTCTTCTTCCAGCTCCTCGCGGGCCTCAACCGCCGCAACCGGCTCGACAGCCGATTCAGCCTCCTCGACAACCTCGATGGCCAATGCGGCGCCGGTTGCCTCGACCGCTTCGGCC
>CAYSXO010000021.1:2509-10601 GCA_964434995.1 uncultured Sphaerobacteraceae bacterium | reverse complement strand
GCAGCCGCGGCCTCTACCTGCGCGGCGGCATATGCGGCAGCCGCGGCCTCTTCCGCGGCAATCTCCGCGGCCTCGATCTCCTCCGGAGCGAGCGGCTTTGGCTCCCAGTTGACGACGATATAGCGAATGATCCGGGTATTGAGCTTCAGCTCGCGCTCCAGCTCGATGACCCGATTCGGCGACAGGGTGAAATGCCAGACGGTGTAGTACCCATCGCGCACATCCTTGCCGCCGGAGCGAATCGGATAGGCGAGCCGGCGCCGCCCCCAGGGGGACTCGCGCAGCGACTCGATTAGCTCTCCGCCGAACTCCGCAATGTATCCCTGGATGCGGTCCAGTTCGCCCGGCAACGCCTCTTCTTCCACCTCGGGGTGAAGAATGGTCATCAGCTCATATTTGCGGGGCGCGCGTTCCTGCTCGCGCAACGAGGCCTCCTTCCTGTGGGCTTGCCCCGCCGGCTCGGCGATGAGGTTGCGCGCTCATCCGGCCCGCGGAGCAGAAAGGCTCACATCTTCAAAAATCCGGCATCGTGCCGGCCAGCCGTCAAGCATAGCAGAACTCGTCGATCACCCTTGCCCACACCATTCTCCCAATGAATGAGAGCCATATTCGGCCGAGCGGGCACGGCCTAGTCATCCTCGACCGGCTCGATCAGCTCCGGACCGTTGTTCCGCGGGCTATTCACCGCGCGGCTGACCGGGTACATCTGCATCTCCTCCTCGGGATACGGCCGCAGGAACTGCTCCACCAGATGCGGATCGTCCAGATCGCGGGAGAGCCAATCCTCCTCCGCGTCACGAGGCAGAATCACGGGCATCCGCTCGTGCAGCGTAGAAAGAAGCGGGTTCGCCGTGGTCGTGATGATGGTGAATGACCCCGCGGCGTCGTTCCCTTCGTCGTGCGTCAGGTCGTAGAGCCCCGCAAAGCCCCACGTCTCGCCGTCATCAGAGGTGATGTAATAGGGCTGCTTGCCACTGCCAGTCTTGCGCCACTCATAGAAGCCGCTGGCGGGCACGATGCAGCGCCGGGCTTTGGTGAGCCCGCGAAACATTGGTTTCTCGAAGAGCGTCTCCGCGCGGGCATTGATCGGCGCCACCCCCTGCTTGCCATCGGGGCGGGACCAACGCGGCACGAGCCCCCATTGCATCGCCTCGGCGACGCGCTCCCCGTCCGCGTCCTCGAGGATGACTGGCAGCAACTGCGTCGGCGCGGCGTTATAGGTCGTCCACTCTGGAAAGAGATCGGCCGGGATCTGGCGAAGCTGGAATCGCTCGGAAAGCTCGGTGGCGCCTTCGATCACGTAGCGGCCACACATGGCAATGTCCTTTACGAGGGCGTCAGGGTGATGGGGTGATCGGGAAAGCTCTCGCCCAAAGCCAACGCCTGTCAGCCTATCGCGTCACCCTGACACCGTACCACCCCAATACTAGCACATCCGTTCGTATCTTGCGAAGCGTCGCGTAACGTTCCCGCGTGAATGCGCGTTAAAGATGGCGAGGGGCGAGTGGCGTGCGGAGAGGCGGCGGTTCTGTTCGCCCATGGGGTCATGGTACACTTCGGCCCCTCGAACGGCGCATGATGACGCGAATTTCTCGCCACGCGAGCAGGCAGTCCGGTCGAGCATATCCCGTTTCATGTTCGTGATTGGCGGGCGGAGTTTTTCCCGTGAAATCTCAGGCCGCTTCCACGCCCCAGCGGATCATGGCCGGCGTCCTGCTTGTCGTCGGCATCGTATTGACCGTGGGGTCACTCTTCGCCGATCAATTGAATCTGACCGGCGGCGGCGTTGGCCTTGGCTGGAAACAGCTGATTGGCGCCATCGTCGGTTTGGTGCTCACGCTGCTGGGCGGCGCCTGGCTCATTCAGCCGCCGACCTCGCGCGGCATCGACCGGTCGCTGGAATAGCTCAGGGACGACCAGATCGGCACGCTCTGCGGCCCCCACTTGGGGACCGCGGTATTTGCGCTCCGGGTTCCGGACGCGGGTTGCAGGTTCTGCCATCCGTGCCCGGAACCCGGAGCGATGTCTGGGGGGAGGATAGGTGCACGCCGCGGATGAAATCGAAGCCGGGGGTTTCTCGGGAGCCAACTACTGGCCCGCAAGCACGCGGAAGATGAGCTTCGGGGCAATCCTGCCCATGGCGGAGGACTCCGCGTTCGGCGAGCGCACGCCGCACTTCGCCGATATCCTGGAGATGACTCGCGTCGCCAACGATGCCGGATTCGAAGCTGTCTGGATCATCGACCACTTCGTCTTCCGCAACCAGCCAGACGACCAGTTCGCGATGCCCGGAACGTCGGACGAACGCGGCGTCTGGGAGTGCTTCACGACCATGGCCGGGCTGGCCAGCGCCACCGAGCGCATTCAGATCGGGTCGCTGGTGGCCTGCACCGGCTTTCGTAATCCGGGCCTCGTCGCCAAGATGACCGAAACGATCGACGACATCAGCGGCGGCCGGGTCATTCTTGGTCTTGGCGCGGGGTGGCACAGGCCAGAGTACGACGCTTTCGGCTATCCCTTCGATCACCGCGTCTCCCGCTTCGACGATGCCATGCGAATCATCCAACCCCTGCTGCGCGAGGGTCGCGTGACCTGCAACGGCGAGTTCTTTCAGGCAGAAGATGGGGTTAATCGCCCGCGCGGCCCGCGCCCAGAGGGCATCCCCATCCTGGTTGGGAGCAATGGCAAGCGGATGCTGCGCATCATTGCCCGCTACGCCGACGCCTGGAACACGGTCTGGCACGGGTCGTCCGATCCGATTGCCGCCGAGATGGCCGCCGTCGACGAGGCCTGCCGCGAAGTCGGCCGCGACCCGAAGACGCTGGTGCGGACGGCTGGCGGCAACATCGCCATGGAAGGGAACACCGGCCGCCGCCCCAACCCGATCTCCGGCAGCGATGAGGAGATCGCCGACGCCATCGTGAAGTTCCGCGACCTCGGCATTCAGCACTTTGTCGCCGGGCTTGACGCCTGTACGCCGCGGACGCTGGAGAAGTTCGGGCGAATCATCGAGCTGGTCGACGCCACGCCCTGAGTAGCTGGCCGGCTGGACCTCGAAGCGGTGAACAGCATCAACAACGAATACCGGCTATACTGCATATACTGTATAGCCGGTATTCGTCGAATGCCACCCATGACCTGCCAGGAGACTCCCATGTTCACGCAGCAACTACGAAAGTCCGGGAACAGCTACATCGTGACCATCCCCAAGGACGAGGTCGAGCGGCGCGGCTGGAAAGAGGGGCAATTGCTCGCCATTCAGGTAAACGAGCTCGAAGTGCGGCCCATGCTGAGCCCTGAACTCCAGACCATCGTCGATGAACTCCTTGACGAGCACGTGGACGCCTTGCGCTACCTTGCGGACCGCTAGACCATGGCCGAGACGCGCTATTTGAGTTTGGCCGACGTGATCGCCATCCACGAGCAGGCAATGCGCCGCCTTGGGCTAGCCCCGAGTCCGCTCCGCGGCGATGGCACCCTGGAATCAACCGTCATGCGTCCACAAATGGCCGCATGGCATGAAGGCGCCGACCTGATAAGGCAGGCCGCGCTGCTTGGCATCGGCAGTTCTCAGGCGCAGGCGTTTCTCGACGGGAACAAGCGCACTGCCTACCTGGCGATGAATACCTTCCTCAGATTGAACGGGCACGCCTATGTTGGAGATCCCATCGCGCTGGCCCAGCAACTGGAGCAGGTCGCCGAGCGCTCCCGCGATCCCGCCGCGATCGATGCCTTCGAATCATGGTTGCGCGCGCACGTGAAACCGCACGATTCAGGCAACGATAGCGCCTGAGACTGTGTTGAGTCGACTGAGCAAATCATGCTCCGTAACTGCCCATTCGGGCAGATTGCTCCTGCCCGAATGCGGTATTTGCGTGCGCAAGCAAACGCGGCATAATCCGCGCCATGACTGATGACCGAGGGCCATCGTTCCTGAAAATTGGTGACCGCGGCGCGGACAAGATTGCGATCTGGGCCGGCATCGTGCAGGCGCACGCGGCGATCATCCGCGGCCTCGATAGCGACTTGCGCGCCGCGCACGGCCTCCCCCTAGGCGACTTCCGCATTCTCCTCTGGCTGGCGAACGAGCCATGCGCTCGCATGCGCATGGCCGCCCTGGCGGACACGGTCCAGCTCAGCCCGAGCGGCCTGTCGCGAGCCATCGAACGGCTGGAGGCGCGCGGCCTCGTTCAGCGCCGGC
Organism: uncultured Sphaerobacteraceae bacterium; assembly: GCA_964434995.1. Taxonomy (GTDB): domain Bacteria; phylum Chloroflexota; class Chloroflexia; order Thermomicrobiales; family UBA6265; genus JACCXM01. The sequence goes on along the minus strand of CAYSXO010000021.1, from coordinate 6,400 downwards.
AGTGCCAGGATGACCGGCGCGGAGTCGATGCGATCCTGACCGAGACCGGGACGCGCCTGATGGCCGACGCCAGCGCAACCCACGCCGCCGCGATCGAGCGCCGCTTCTTCGCGCACCTGACACCGGAAGAACAGCGCGCGATTGGTCCCGTCAGCGCGCGTCTCATTGCCGCCAATGGGGCATCGTGCGCCTGGGCCTGGACTGAATGTCCCGCGCCCACCTGTAACCCAACCGTGCCGCGAGCTCCATGGGCCACGGTGGAGTGAGCGCGTTGGCGACACATTCCCCCTCGCCAGAGGAGATACGGGCCGCCCATCAACAGCGGGGGATCGACGAGTTCCGGACCATTGGCGGAATCGACGGCGGCCAGGCGACGGGCGTGCCGCTCCCGCTCTTGACCACCACCGGAGCACGATCGGGGCAATCGCGCACTCGACCGGTCTCCTACACGAAGGGCTTCAACCGCTACGGCATCGCCGCCGCCAAACAGGGCTCAGCATCGAACCCCGACGGGTATCGCAACCTGGTGGCGAACCCAAAGGTGATGGTCGAGGTTGGCGACGAAACGTTTCGCGCCACCGCCCGCGTCACCAGTGGGAAGGAGCGGCATCATGTGTTCGATCGCCTCGCGGCCAAACAGCCAGGCTTCGTCGAGTACCAGAGCCGGACTCAGCGCCAGCGACCGGCCATTAACCTGGAGCGCGTGCTAGGCAAGGATGCTGACCAGATGGCCTTCAACCGCGACACTGTCAATGTAACCGTCGACCTGGGCCAGCATCACTTCGCTGCTCAGGCGCGGGTGACCGCGGGTGAAGAGCGACAGCGCCTCTTCGAGCGACTCAAGGACGTCATCCCGCGCCTTGGAGAACCACAGACCAGCACCTCGCGCGAGTTGTCGTTTCTGGTGCTCGAACGGGCGAGGTAATTTCAACAGCGCGTTCCATGGACGCGTGAGCGCCAGCCCGGTGCGCGCTCCGCGCGGAACTGTCTATTGCGGAAGGAGTAACGATGTCGGACAACGAGCAACCATACACGGCCGATGAGGCCAAGGCATTCAACGAGACCCTGATCGCGGAGTTCCGCGCCAATGGCGGCAAGGTGGGCGGCATGTTCGCGGGCGCCCCAATGGTGCTGCTGACCACCATCGGCGCGAAAAGTGGACAGCGGCGCACCTCGCCGCTCGTCTATACCACGGACAACGGCAACTACGTCATCATCGCCTCGAAAGGCGGCGCGCCGACCCACCCGGACTGGTACCACAATCTGCGCGCCAATCCGGAGGTCACGCTCGAGATCGGGACGGATACGTTCCCGGCCCGCGCGACGGTGCCTGAAGGCGCCGAGCGCGACCGGCTGTACGATCAGATGGCAGCCAAGATGCCGGGTTTCGCGGAGTACCAGGAAAACACCACCCGCCAGATCCCAGTGGTCGTGCTGGAGCGCCTGGACGGGTAGCCAGCGCTTCCCGAAAGCGATAGGCCATTGACAACGCCTGCCGCGTGGCTTTTCGTTCCACGCGGCAGGCGTTTTGTCGTGTTCCGTGGAGACAGGTCAATGATCGAGTACCGGGAGTCACTCGAAGGCATCGCGCCCGAGCAGCTACGCGGCTTCTTTGTCGGCTGGCAGCACCCGTTTCCGCCGGAGGTGCACCTGCGGATGCTGGCAGGGAGCGACCTGTCCCAACTTGCCGTCGATGGCAAGACTGGCCAGGTGGTCGGATTCGTCGCCGCTCTTACCGACGACGTGCAGGGCGCCTTCATCACGCTGCTGGAGGTGCTCCCCGCCTGGCAGAGCCAGGGAATTGGTCAGGCGCTGATGGAGCAAATGCTCGAGCGCCTCAGCCACATCCAGACTATCGAGTTGATGTGCGATGCTGATCTGGTCCCTTTTTACGAGCGATTCGGCATGAAACCAACCACGGGGATGGTGCTGCGCCGCAGAGAGCCATGAATCTTCCCTTGTGCATCTGCCAAACGATGATGCCGGGAGTTCAATGCAATCTCCCCCAAGCATCGCGGCAACGTAGGGGCACGCGCATCCTGGTCCAACGATGCCAGGAAGCCATCCTCGCAACGCCGGCCGTTGAGTGACTTGTCAGGGCTGGCTCCATGCTGGCCGCGCTCTCGCCGTGCGCCCCTTCTCCAGAGGCGAACGCGGCTATCGCCGCCTTTCATGCCGCGAAAGACGATCTGGGCACATTTCTTCGCCATTGCGCGTCCCGGCGGGAGCTCATCTGGCGGGGCTTTTCAGCAGAGACGTCGCGCTTGCCGCCCAACGTGATGTCAGTCCGGCCGTGCCCCAGTTCCGGGATGGCCAATTGGCTGCGCGGCCCTCAATGGAGAGTGGAGCTCGATCGAGCGCGACGACCGCTCGAGCAATGGACCCGATCCCGCGGCCGCGCCCTGAGCGCGTCGCCATCGCCATCGTCCGACGCCAACGCCGGGAGGGACAGCCCCTGGCGACCACGGGGAATCTTCAGGTAAGGCGAACCGTGATTCCCTCGAGAGCAATGCCGCTTAGTACGGTCTGCCATGCCTCGCCAAGCGTCACTGGCGGAACGCGCGTGAGTGTCCCCGTGGTGACGATCTCGCCCGCGGCCAGCGGCGGATTCACCGCATCCCGCGCCAGCAGATCGACGAGATGCCGCAGGGCAGTAAGCGGGCCGCCCAGGACATTCGCCCCCCGGCCATGGTCGACAACCACGCCATTGCGCAGCAGATCGATATCGAAGGTCGCGAGCGGCTGGAGCCACGCCCCTTCGGAGCCAGCGACGGGATGCCACGGCCCGACCAGGAGCGCGCCGTGGACCCCGAAGGCCGCGACGGCGTCAGCCTCGGAGAAGACCCAATCAGGAAAGATCGACTGCACGATCTCAAAGCCGTGCGCGACGCCATCGACACATGCCAGCAGCGCCCGCTCATCCATGCCCGGCGCGGGCACGGCTGTCAGCCGGATGACGATCTCCGGCTCGATGCGCGGCTCGGCCAGCCCGTCAAGTGAGTATGTCCCGCCCATGCCGGCCAGATCGTGCGTTGTCCGATCGTAGACGTAACCCCACATTGGGGCGTAGTCGGGCCAGGTCGTGCGGTTGGTAAAACCGATCTTGCGGCCGACTGGCGTCTCGCCCCGTGCCTCGCGCAGGTGGCGCACAACCCTGGTCACCTGATAGGCATCGTCGAGCGCGAAATTCGGGACACGAGTGGAAAAGGGCGCGATCTGCCGTCCGGTATCGAGCACACCGAACGTCTCAGCGGCAATCTTCTCGATGACGGATGATGACACTGCCATGAGTGCGCTCCAATACGGACTGTTGGGTTTCGGACGCGAGCGTTCATCGGCGATCATACACTTGGGCCGTATGCGCAATGGATCGCCCGCCGGCGTCTAGCTGCCTGGGAGGGAGAGCATTCGCATGAAAATCGTCGACCTGAAGTGCGCGGTGATTGGCGACAACCCGATCGTGCGGATCGTCACCGACGAAGGCATCGGCGGCTACGCCGAGATCGAGAGCTACAAGCCCTATCTTACCTGGCCAGTGCTTCACCTCAAACCGGCCCTGATCGGCGAAGATCCGACGAACGTCGAGCGCGTCATGCACCGCATCCGGCAGCGCGGCGGCTTCAAGCCGTGGGGCAGCGCAGTCAGCGCCATCGAGATGGCCCTCTGGGACATCGCCGGCAAGGCGGCAGGCCTGCCGGTCTATAAGCTGCTCGGCGGAGAAGGTGCGCAACCGCGTGCGCGTTTACAACGGCGCGGTCCGCTTTCCGATCAACGGCTACGACCCCGAGGATTACGCTGAGAACATGGCCCTGATGAAAGCCTCCCCGGAGCAGTTCAGCATCATCAAGATGGGGATCGCCTTCCACAGCCGCATGCCCGAGGTCGTGGCTG
>CAYSXO010000021.1:0-2409 GCA_964434995.1 uncultured Sphaerobacteraceae bacterium | reverse complement strand
CCGCGAGTTGATCGAGAAGCACGCGGTCAACATCGTCGGGCCGGACCCCTGCGACGTGGTTGGCATCGCCGAGCTGAAGTGGATCGCGGAGTATGCCAACCTGCACGGCGTCCTGATCGCCCCACATGGCACCGGCAACGGGCTGCTCGGCCTGGCCGCACTGGTCCAGGTCTGCGCCACCCTGCCGGACAACTACATCGCCTTCGAGTATCCAGCCGGCAAGCCCGACTGGTGGTACGAGATTGTCACCGGCCTGCCCAACCCGATCGTGCAGGAGAGCATGATCGAGGTCTGGGACCGGCCGGGCATGGGGGTCGAATTCACTATCGACGCGGCGCGGACGCACCTGAAGGAAGCAGATCGCGACTTCTTCGACTGAGCCGGCGCTGGGCGCACCTCGTGCATCGGCGGCATTTCAGCGGCGACACCGCCGCGGTGCTCGCGCCCGGTCGGGTCATTCTGCCGGGAAGGGCTATCATCCTGACACTCGGGCGTCACGCCGCCCCAACCATCAGGAGGGCGCCATGGATCGAGGAACTCCAATCGTGGCGATTGTGACGCTCGCGAGCCTCCTTGCCATGCCAGCCGGGGCTCTGGCCCAGGCGTCCACGCCGACCCCAGGGGCAGCGCCGGCCATAGACATGCGCTGCACCGCCGAGCCGCGTAAACTCGACGAGCTGGTGGCGCTCTGGTTTGATGCCGAGGGGAACCCGGCCGCGACTCCGGCGTTGAGCGAGCCGATCGCCGCTGACTCCATGCTTCCGCGGGGCGAACCACTCGCGGCGGCGTCGCTCTCAACGATTGACCGCCGAACGCGCGAGTGGATCGCCTGCCTGGTCGTTTCCGGTGAGTACGCACGCGCTTACAGCTATCTGACCGACAATCTCATTGCCCGCTTTGGGCCAGATCTCGCCTCACCCGATCAAGACACGCCGGCAGAAGTGCGCGCCCTGCTGGCAGGACAACTCGCTGGCACTCCGATCTCGGATCAGGGGGAGGCAGGCGCGTTCCCCGCCCTCGTTGGGCCAACCGACGGCCGCCAACTGCCGGATGGCCGCATCGGGGCGCTCTGGGAGGTGGAAGGCGATCGCGCCTTCATCATTTACAAGCAAGTCAATGACCGCTGGTTGATCGATGACATTCTTGACGTTCTCGAGTGACGGTGACGCGGCTGTGCGGCGGCCTCATGCCGGCGCCGCCGCCGCGGACGCCGCCCACCAGGCGGCGGGATCGCGCACGGCATCCACGACGTCTCGCGCGGCGGAGATGACGAGATCCGGCTGCTCAAGCTGTATGTAGTGCTCGCTTTCCCGCGCAATCACGTGTCGGGCATCGGGCAAGAGCGCGGCCAGGCGCGCTTGCTCGATGGTCCAGGCCTGCTCCAGCCCCGCGCCGGTAAGACCTCCGGGCAGGTCGGCCGGCATCGCCATGGCCTCTCCCCGCGAGAGCACCACAAGTGGAATCGGCCGCGGCGGCGAGGCCTCGACCGCCTCTCGCACCTCCGCGACACTCGCATCGAGGTCGGTGAACTCGAGATCGGCGTAACCGCTCAGCGCCTCCGGCACGGGCTGAAAAATCTCCTCGTAGGCCGCCCACTGCTCGGCGGTCATCTGCTCTTCCAGGCCTTCGGAGAAGGCATCGACAAGCACCATGCCCACGACCTCGTCCGGGTAGGTGCTCGCATAGAGCCGCGCGAGCATCCCGCCGTACGAGTGGCCGACCAGGACGTAGGGACCAGAGATTCGAGCGGCCGCCAGCAGCGCGTGCAGGTCCTGCACCGATTCGGACGCGGTACGCGGCATCGGCACGGGATCGCCGCGGCTGGGGTGCAGACCGTCATCCAGGACGGTGGCCGTTCCTGGCCGATCGTAGGCGCAGGCGCGAGTGAACTGGGCGACCCCGGGGAGAACCATTGTGCGCGGCGCGGCGGGCTGGACAAGATCGTCGGTCCAGACATCCGCCCGCGTGCGGAATCCCGCCTCGAGGATGACCGTCGGACTGCCGGAACCTCGGCACTCCAGGTAGAGCTGCCGCCCGCCGCCTATATCAATCAGGCCCGCGAAGTCGCCGGAGGACGGAGTCGGCGTGGCATCGGCGCTCGCCTGCTGGCCCACCGGAGCCAGGGAGACGGCGACAAGAACGGTCGCGAGAAGGAGGCACTGCCACATCGCTTTGCATCTCCCTGGCGACGCCCCGGCTCCCGCACCCGCATGCCGCTGGCCTCCAGATCCCTTGCCGTCATCTTAGCGGCAAGAATCATGGCGACCCTTCGCTCCCAGGCGTTCAGGCAATTGGGCAATTGAGACGACGATCGTCGGAATGTACGATCTAGCTCCGATCATCGTTGTGCTTTTTCCATAATAGAGAATGACGCCTTACTCTGTTGCCATCGATCCCGTCGCAGGCGTC
>CAYSXO010000020.1:18743-27828 GCA_964434995.1 uncultured Sphaerobacteraceae bacterium | reverse complement strand
ACGCGCGTGGGGACAACACTGGAAAATTTGGCGCTATTGCGGGATGCGCACCAACGAAAGCCCCTCGAAGTCCACGATCTCGCGGCCCGGCTCGCCGCAGGTCTGGATGGCGAACCCCTGCTCGGTCGACGCCCGGTGCAGCAGCACGCCCGCCCCCGATCCCCGCCCCTTGCAGGCTTTCTCCCAGAGCCGATCCCGCACTTCGGCCGAAACACTCCCGACAAACAGCCCCGCCCGCACCTCCAGCAGCCAGCGTGTCACTTCGCCGCGCAGGCTGGGCGATACCCGTTCCAGCACCAGCACGATCATGACCGCTCGTCCTCCGGGGCTTCGGGGCTTTCGGCGTAGTTCACTCCACCGGCGACCACCACTCCCGTGGGGTCCCACAGCCCGCCTGGCGCGGCGGCATCCCAATCGAAATCACTCTCTCCCGCCACCCCAACCGCCAGCGCCGTCTGAATGTCGGGCACGATCCGCGTCAGCAGGCGCTGCTCCCGAAAGAGGTCGCGGCAGGCATAGCGCGTGCGGCTCTCCACCTCCTGCTCACCCTCCGCGGCGGCGCGGAACGCGGCCGGAATGGTGATCTCCGGCTTGTAGAGATCGGCGATGTCGTAGACGAAGGAGAGCATCTTGCCGGTGTGGATGAACCCCAGCCCTGTCGAGTAGCCCGCCGCCACGATTGCCGCATGGCAGACGCCATAGAGGCAACTGTTCGCCGCCGACAGCGCCCGGTTCACCGCGTCGGCCGCCTGCCAGCCGTCCCGCCGGTACGAGCGCCCCTTCCAGGGCACTCCCGTCTCCCGGCTGGCCCGCGCGTAGGCCTCCCGCACCCGGATCCCCTCCTTGCCGCGTATCTGCTGCAGGGTCAGGCCCTCCGGCAGTGGCTCGCGAAAGCGCATGCGATACATCCGCATCACCACGTCCAGCCGGGTATTTGGCTGCGAGCAGAGCGCGGCCTGCCGCAGCAGGCCATGGGCCGAGCGCGTTTCCCCCAGCCCCTGAGCGTAGAACCGGACGCCTTCCTCGCCCACCCAGGCGATCAGGCAGCCGCTCTCCGTCAGCACGCGCACCGCCGCGTGGCTGATCGCGGTGCCCGGCCCCAGCATCAGAAGCAGGAGCGAGGCGCACGGCACCGGCGTCTTGCCCTCGACATCGTGCAGGGCGATCGCCTTCGCCTCCTGATCGACCCGGCAGTGCTCGACGTAGAGGTAGCTCAGGCTGTCACGGACCTTCGGCAACTCGCGCAGGTCCATCGCTCATCCCCCTGCCGGCGCCAGCGAAAGGAGACCGAAGCCGTACGCCTTGCCCGCGCCAATGCCCGCCCGGATGCCGGCGCGCAGGAGATCGGCATCGTTCACGCGCAGGAGGCCATCGAACACCACCGCGCCATGGCTGAGGCGCTGACCTTCGCGCCTCCCCCGTTGGGTAAGGCCGGGGCGGATGGTGCAGGTCCCGAGAAGGCAGCCGACCTCGCCCAGCTTGCGGGCCAACCACGCCTGCCGCTCGTCGTCTCCGTGCAAGTTCACCCGCTTGCCAGCCAGCTTGTCATTGGGGCGATTGGCAGGGACACGGCGGGTCGGATTGGCGCGCAGGCGAAAACGGAGGATGCTCCCTGGCACGATCGCCTCGTAGAAGCGGTCGACCTCCTTCGGCTCCTTGTCTGGTAGTTGCAGGAGCACCGGCGCCAGCGGCGTCCAGTCCGGCCGAACTGCTGATTGCAGCAGCAAGGTTGGGACGCCGGTCTTGTCGTCGATGTCGAGGCGATAGAGGACACCGAATGCTTGCCGGGCCTCTTCGCCGGAAGCGGCCTGGGGAAAGGTGGACATCACCAGGCGGTGCAGCGCGTGGCTATCGGCCAACGCCTGCTGCACCGGACGCAACCGCGGGTTGAAGCGCCATTGTGAAAGGTAGAGCTCACTCATCGCTCGCCTCCTTGCGGCAGATGGGCTCGCAACCAGCGCCGCGCTCGAGGAAGTCCACGCACACGTGCCGGGGCAGGAATCGGCGATGCTGAAAGGCCGCTCCGGGCCCCGGCTGGTCGAACCTGCGCGCGGTGGCGTCCTCGGCGCCGGTTTCCAGCACAAAGCGGAGCTTTTCGCGCGTCGATGGCCACGCCTCGGCATGCAGCGCCGCCGTCAACTCGGTGTCTGGCCGCGTGCCGCCGTCTGGCAACCGCACCGGGAGGCCGGGAACGAAGGCCTTGCGCCCCAGGGCCAGCGGCCAATGCGGCTTGCCAAGGGCGTCGTCAATCTTCTGCAACAGGGTGAGATCGTCGCCCGCCAGGCCGACCAGGAAGTCGGCGTCGGCCAGGTAGTAGCGGTTGGAGACAACCGTGCCGCCGGGGCTGCCACTGGCGCGGACGACATCCAGCGCCGTCTGGTAGTCGCGGCGCAGCGTTCCCTCCCGGTCGACGCGCACGCCCATGCACAGGGCGGCCAGATCGTCGATCTCCTTCTCCCTGGGAAGCCCCAGGGCGGCGCAGACGAGGCCGAGGACGCCGCTCTTGGAGGGCTCCATGCCGGTGTCCCGTTCTAGGAAGCGGCTCTGCGTGCCCCACGATTGCATGGGGCCGGCCAGCCGCAACAAGAGGGTATGCATGGCCGCCTCAGCTCACCGCCGGGTAGGCGGCGCCGGTCAGCAGATCGATCAGCGCTGGCACGTTGGCGCTGCGCACCGGGTGCAGCAACGCCAGTCCTTCCTTGTCGTACCCACTATCGAAGGCGACGCCGCGAGTGACAATGCCGGCCTCGCCATAGAGATCGCTCAGTCGTCCCCAATAGCGATCGAGGGCTTTCACGGATTCCTCGATCAAATCCTCGTCCTGACGCGGGCGGATGGGCTTGACAAAGGCGTTGGCGAGCGACCAGGCGCCATCCTCGCGCACCACGCCCATCACCAGCGAGGGCGGGTTCTGGGCGGCGAACGAATTCTGCTTGCCCGAGGGAACGGCACGTACTGCCGCCTGCAGGAAGGCGCGGACGGTGGCGCGGGCCAGCTCTTCATCCCCGCCGAGGTTCACCTGCAACTGGCCCAGGTCGATGTTGGCGTAGCGGTAATAGCAGGAGGAGTTGAACTCGACCGTGCCCAGCATCCCCGCGCCAGTGTCTTCGGCCCGTGGTTTGAGATCGTCAACGGCGGTGAAGAAATCGAACTCAAGGCTGACGGCGTTGGTGGAGAGCGCGTGCGCCACCTGGCAGGCGGCGTCGCGGTTGAGCCCGGGCAGATCGGCCAGCATGCGCCCGAAGAGGGCGAGATCGGCAGCGCGGCGGCCATTCAGCGCGGCAGTGAGCAAGTCCTTGAGGTCCTTCGATGCGGCGGCTTTGGCGTCTTTCTTGGTCGTCTTTTCTCCCGTTCCTGCCGCGGAAAGCGTGTCCCAATGCTGCTCGCAGGCGGCGGCAAACGCATCGAGCTCGTCATCCCCCAGGAAGATGAGGTACTGCGTCTCGCCGTCATCCAGCCCCAGACCGAGGCCAGTCACGGCGGCCTCGGCGACGCGGCGCGCCATCTCGGCGTCGCGGCCCCTGGCAGTCAAGCGTGCCGCCACTGTCTCGGCCAGGCGCTTGGTGCGCACGCCAAGGTATTCCGCGGGAAGGAGGGTTGAGCGGCGGAACTCTTCGCGGATGGCGCGCTTCTGGCACTGGCTGGAGATGCGGGCGCGGCGGAAGCCGCCGAATTCGCAGTCCTTGGGGGAGCCGGTATCGTCGCGGTTCAGGTTGGACGGGGCAAAGTTCTGGAGCATGTGCAACTCGAGCAGCATCGAATTTCCTCCTGACATCTCGGTCGGGTTCATTGGCCGGTCCTACTCGGTCTCTTCAGCAGCCGGGGCGTCCGTCTCCTCCGCTACTCGCCTTCCGCCCCAGAAGGCGATGGCCCACGCCTTTTGCACCCTGCGCTCGGCATTGGCCCAACCCCGCAGGTCCCAGGTCAGTTGCACCCAATCGACCGGAATGGGTGTCTTCGCCGATTTGAGCAGCGCGAGAATGCCACGCACGTGATGGGCGAGATCGCGGCCATCACTGTTGAGCAGCGCGACGAAGCGGCGCTCTGGCCCGTCGCTCTTCGTCTGCTCGGCGAGTTGGCGCAACGATGCGCCGAGGTTGCGTTCTCGCCGTTCGCGCGCTGTTTCGGGCCAGCGCGGAGCATCGGGATAGAAGGCAAACAGCGAGGCAACCAGATAGACGACGGGTTCGTCGTGCGTTCCCAGGAGCGTTTCCGGCAAGATCGGGAGAAGAATCGGGAACATGTCCGGGGCCTCACCAGGCTCCTTGCCGAGGCCGCGGCGCAGGGCGGCAAGGGCGGCGCGGTCACCACCCGTTTCCCCCGTGGCCGTCTCTCGCGGCACGAGGTGCTGCAATTGCCGTATGAAGTGCCTGATGTCCGACGCCTCGCGCGTCACTGGCGGTTGTGGGGATTCGGTCATGCGGCTTCTCCATCTTCCTCGTCACGGTCCCCGCGAGAGAGGGGGGCGAGCGTCTTGTGCAGCGTGCCGAAGAACCGGCCGCGTGCGGCGGCAACAGCCTTCAGGGATCGGGCCGAACGGTCGAGGCTGCCGGCAGTCCCCTCGAAGGCGTCCCGAGCGGCGGCGCGGACCTCCTTCGCCCAGTCGGGCAGGGCGCTTGCCCCGTACACCATCTCGTCCGGATCGTCCGGGTCAGGGGTGCGATCGTCTGGCAGGGCGGTGATGAGGGCGGAGAAAGGAGCATCCAGGCGAGGCCAATACCGCTGCTCCAGGGCGAGGGCCCGCGCCAGCGCCTTCGCCTGCTCCGGGTCGGCCTTGCGCGCGTTCTTGTCGTCGGACATCGGAGCCAGCAGCAGTTCGGCAAGCTGGCGCGCCGTCTGGCTGAGCAGCCTCCCGACTGCTTCGGCAGCGGCCAGCGCCTCAGCGAGCGTGCTGATGGCCTCTGGTTCGGCCAGCAACGCCAGGGGCAGCGGCAGCTCTTCCCGCCGCCAGAGGATGACGCTGGCAGCCTTGCCCGGTTCAGTGCTCAGGCCAAGGGCCGCCAGGCGAACGTGCGGCATGGCATCAAGGAGCCCGCGTTCACGCTCCGCTTCAATCTCGGCCAACCATTCGATCAGGCCTGGCCATGCTGAGGCAGCGCCCGACCGGCTTACCTGGGTCTGCTCCAGAAGCACCGCGCTGTCTCGCCAGAGCGCCCGTTCGCGCCGGAAGGAGCGCGCGCTCCTCCCCGTTTTCGGATCGACGATGTAACTCTTGAAGGGATCGATCGGCGCATCCGGGGGCAGCTTCATCTGCTGGCGAAACTGGCACCACTCCACCGTGCCATCGGGTTGCGGGATGAGGTGTATTTGCCGGCTCTGCCAGGTGAGCAGGTCGAGATAGCCATCCGGGTGGCTCCCTTCGTTGCGGGGAGTTGGCCGCTCCTGCCACTCCCAGGCCGGGAGATCCGGGCGTTTGCCTTGGGGGATAGGGCTCTGCGTGTTATAGGGCACGAGGTTGAGGGCCAGCGTCTGGAAGAGGGAATCGCCCAGGGCCAGAAGCGTGAACCCCCGGGTGATGGGGCCGTGGCCGAAGTTGAAGGGTTTGCTCACCCCGCCCCCAACGGCGAACGCCTGCATTGCGACCACGGTGCGTGCCGCCTCGGCGGCAGAGATGGAGCGCGGCTCGGCGTCGATGCGATGATCGAAAAGGGTGGGGTTATTGCCGGCGGCGGCCTCCTGCGCCAGCCGGGAGATGGGCGACCACTGCTTTGGCGCGGCGAGATCGACGATGGACGGGGCCTGATAGAAGGGCCATGCGTCATCGAAGATGTCGAAGCGATGTCTCCATGTGTCGAGGTAGGCGGAGATCCGGTCCGGGTCGAAACGGCCGGCATTCCAGAGTTCGCTCCACTCCTCGATTCCTTCGGGGCCGGCGTAGACGCGGTGCAGCACGGCCAGCAGCAGGCGGTGCAGCGCCACGGTGACCAGTGGCGATGGGTCGTAGATCTCGCGCAGATCGTGCGCCTGCAGCAACGCCTGGCGCAGGCTCAGCTCGACGTTCTGGCCGTCCAGGGCGACGCCGGGTAGCCAGGGGCGTTCGACGAGGCTGTAACTGGGCATCCGTCCTCCTTTCACGCGCTTCTGATGGATATTCCGAACGCGGCTACGAAAGTTCGACACCCAACTCTGGGTCGAGACGCAGCACGTGTCCTCCAATCTCCTCGGACATCTGCTGCTCGTTCAGTTCGACCAGGCGGCAATGGCGCAGCAGGGCCGTGCGCTTCCACGCTGCCGGGTGATATCTGCTGTCATTGGCGAGGGCCTGCACCAGCCCAGGGCGGTTGAGCGAGACGGAGCGCTGGAGGAGCTCAGGCGCTCGATCAATCACTCCATCGTCACGGGGCCGAAGCCGCGCCACCTCCTCTGGAGTGAGGCAAATAGCGGTGATGCTGGGATCGCCCTGTCGCGTCACCGCCCGCAGCGATTTGTGGAACTCTGGGTTGTCCTCCTCCAGGCCCTGGTTAGGCTGGCCGAGAAAGCCACTTTCGCGGTGATTGGGTGGGTAAACCGTCACCTGCTCCGCCTTGCGTTCTTGTTCCACACGGAGGTGACCAAGTTCCACCCTGGTCGTCGCCCAGCGAGAGGCCAGGCCCGGAGGATCGTCGGCGGGGCAGGGGCACGTATCGTCGTAGACCAACTCGATCAGGGTGGAGAGGTCGGCCGGGGTAGTGAGCTCGCTTCGCTCTCGCAGCGCCAGCCAGGAGCGGAGCAGGACATGCTCGTCGTAGATGTACACGTCGCTTCGCGAGAATTCCGGCAGCCCCTCGGACTCTGGCGGAGCCAGCACCCAGAGTTCGGGCGTTGCGAGCGACGAGGTCCGCTCACGGTCGTGGCGGAAGAGGCGGCCGGAGCGTTGCAGCACCAGGTCGATCGGGGCCAACTCGCTCACCATCAGGTCGAAGTCGAGGTCGAGGCTCTGCTCGATCACCTGGGTGGCGACCACGATGGCGCGGTGGGGACGGTTCGGGTTGTCGATCGGCTTGCCGAACTTGAGCAGCACCTCGTCTTCCCGCGCCTTGCGCTCTTCATAAGGAAATCGCGCGTGGAAGAGGGTGGCTTCCGTGTCGGGGAGGGCATCACGCAGATGCCGGTACATCTCCTGCGCGCGGCCAACCGTGTTGCAGATGACAGCCGCGCAGCCGCCATCGCGCAGGGCGAAGGCCAGATCCCGGGCCAGGGTTGCTCGCTGCTCGGCGGCGATCCAGCACAGGCGCACCGTGCGGTCGGGCGCTTCGAAGCCGATTGCGCCGCCGCGTGCCCCACAGCGCCAGGTGATCACCGGGTAGGCGGTGGGCGTGTCGACTGGGTGGGCATGATCCGCGGTCTGGTCACCGGCCCAGGCATCAAGCAACTGTCGCCGCCGCGTGGCGGGCAAGGTGGCGGAGAGGAGGACGACCGAGCAGCCAAGCGCTGACAGCCAGCCGAGCAACCGTGCCAGCAAGACCGACATGTAGGTGTCGTAGGCATGCACCTCGTCCAGCACGATCGTTTTTCCGGCCAGACCGAGCAGGCGGACGAAGAAGTGCTTCGTCTGGAGAACGGAGAGCAGGGCCTGATCGATGGTGCCGACGCCGAAAGGCGCGAGCAGGCCGCGCTTGCGATGGGTGAACCACTCGGAGGCGATGACGCCCGGAGCCGCGCCATCGAAGCCCCAATCCCGGTCGACCGGGATGTCGATTGCCTGGAGATAGCGCCGCTCGTTCTCCCGCAGGGCCTGAAAATCACTGGAGAGCGCGGCGTGGCCATGCAGAAGCTGGGTGTTCACGACCTGTGAGGGGTAACGGTGCGCGAGAAAGTCGGTGTCGCGAGAGAACATCTGATTGCTGGTGGCTTGCGTCGGGAGAGCCAGATAGTGACCGCGCATGCCGAGGCGAAGGCTGGCCTGGTCGGCAAGATAGAGCGCGGCCTCGGTCTTACCCATCCCCATCGGGGCCTCGATGATCGCGAGAAACGGCCGATCGAACGTGGGCGCGAGGTCGATAATCTTCTCTTGCATCGCGTTCGGCGCATCGATATCCGGGAAGAGGTCGCCGAAGGTGCGGGGCCGCGTCGAATCCGGCCAAGCCGACCAACCGAGCGCGCCCAGGGCATGCCTGGCCTGCTGGCGAGCGCGTGCGAGATAGGCATCCGGGGTGAAATCGGCCGGAACCTGACCTCCGGGCGCGGCGTACGGAAAGAAATCCTGGTTGGAGCCGATCCAATCGACGACGGAGATGAAGCCGGCCAGCCAGACCGCGCCGGCGTTGGTGAGCTGAGTTGGAGGGGGAGCATCCGCGATCGGCAGCAGACGGCTGACCTCCGCTAGCAGCCACTTTTGATGCTCTTTCCAGACGGCGCCCCCAACATGCTTCCGTTTGTCGATAGCGGCCGATGTGAAGTCGGCGGCGTGGGGAAAGAGCCCGTGGTGACCGCCAACAATGGTGGCCAACCGGTTGGCCATGTCGGGAGGCAGATGAAAGGGCGCGTGTTGCAGCGCGGATTTCAGGAGATACGTCGAGATCGTGCCATGTTTCGGCGCACCCGGAACCTGGTTGTTGAACGCAATGCTCGCCTTGCCCCAATCGTGCATGGCGGCCAGGAAGACGGCCCAGCGCCCGGCGCTCGCCTCGTCCAGGCCGCACTGGCGCGCGAACCAGCTCCGGGCGGACGTGGGCAAACACTGTGCCCACATCACCTCGGCGACCACGCCGACATCGAGCAGGTGGCAGATGAGCGGGTGAAATGCAGCAGGGTCCGCATCACCCTTCTTCGCTTTCTTGGCCCACAGAGAGAGAGGATCGTCGGGCACAGCGTTGTCCCTCCCGCGCTATCGAGTTGCGACTCTTTAAGTGAGAGCTAACGCTCCATAATGTATCATGAACTACTCTTTTATGACACTAAACCCTGGGGCCCTGTCACTATCGTGAGGCCACGTCGATGGTTGCGTAGCCGAGAGGCAATAGCCCCCTTTCACAACGGTGGTGCAGAGGGGGGTCGGAGGTAAAGCGCTCGGCTCGCCGGCTAATGCGATACGATTCCGGAACGCGACAATGCAGAAAGAATCCGTCCGCAACGAGGGGGACACGATGACTGACGGCAACGTATG
>CAYSXO010000020.1:3334-18706 GCA_964434995.1 uncultured Sphaerobacteraceae bacterium | reverse complement strand
CGATGTGGCCGGGGCTGGTGGGCAAGGGGGAGCCGGGCAACGAGCCGATCGCCCTGGAGACGATGCTCGACCTGACCGCCGCCGCCGAGGTCGATGGCACGCGGTTCGACGGCGTCGATCTCTTCCTGGCCGAGCCGCACACGCCGATCGACGCCAGCGATGACGAGATCGAGGCCCTGGCCGAGGCGGTGGCCTCCCGAAACCTTGTCGTCGGCTCCGTCGTGGCCCCGGTCTGGCCGCCGGTCGGCGGAGGCTCGGCGATGGGCAGCGCCGAGGAACGTGCACGCTTCGTCGAGATGGTCGACAAGGCGAGCCGCATCGCCCGCCGCCTGCGCGAGCTGGGCGTCCGCTCCTACGGGGTGGTCCGCATCGACTCCGCCGCGCCGGTCGAGGCCTGGGCCGAAGACCCGGCCGGGAACACGACGATCATCGCCGAAACCTTCCGTCAGGCCTGCGACGTCGCCGAGAGCCACGGCGAACGCTTGGCCGCCGAGGGCGAAATCTGCTGGGGCGGGATGCATTCGTGGCGGGCCATGCTCGACCTGCTGGAAGCCGTCGACCGCCCGCGGACCCTCGGCTTTCAGGCGGACATGGCGCACACCCTCCTCTATACCCTCGGGGCCAATGCCCCGGAGGCGCGCATCGTGCCGGAGGACTTCTCCTGGGAGGACCGCGCCGCGCTCGACGAAGGGCTGCGCACGCTGACCAGCGCCCTGCGCCCCTGGACGATCGACTTTCACGTCGCCCAGAACGATGGCACCGTCTTCGGCTCTGGCTCGCACGACAAGACCGGCCGCCACTGCACCGTCAACGACCCCAATGGCCGGCTGGACATCGTCACGCACGCGGGCTTCTGGATGCGCGGCGAGGACGGCGAGCCGACCCGTGCCTACCAGCACATCTGCTGGGACGGCTGCATGTTCCCGAACAGCACGATGCTCGATCAGCAGACCTGGAACGACGTCCTCGGCGCGATGATCGCGGTGAGGGATGCGCATGGGTGGGAGTAGGGTGTCGGGGTGTTGGGGTGTCAGGGTGTCAGGGAGAACGAAAGGCCTATCCTCCTGACACCCCAACACCCCGACACCTCGACACCCTCGAAGGAGCAACAATGCCAAAGAAGCGGCCCCTCAATGTCGGTCTGATCGGGTGCGGGTTCATGGGGCGCACCCATTCCAATGCCTGGGGGAAGGTCAACCAGTTCTTCGACCTGGCGCACCAACCGGTGCTGAAGGCAGTCTGCGCCCGCAACCCGGAGGAGGTGCGCGCCTTCGCTGATACGTGGGGCTATGAGTCGACCGAGACCGACTGGCGGGCGCTGGTGGGGCGGGACGACATCGACCTGATCGACATCGCCAGCCCGAACGACACTCACGCCGAGATCGCCATCGCGGCGGCCGCGGCGGGCAAGATGGTCTCCACGGAGAAGCCGCTGGCGCGCGGCGGCGCGGAGTCGGAGGCGATGGTGGCGGCGGTGGAGGCCGCCGGCGTGCCGAACATGGTCTGGTACAACTATCGCCGCGTTCCGGCCGTCACCCTGGCCAGGCAGCTCATCGACGAAGGGAAACTTGGCCACATCTTCCACTACCGGGCCAAGTTCCTGCAGGATTGGACGATCTCAAAGGCGCGGCGCTCTGGCGGCTCGATGTCAATGTGGCCGGCAGCGGCGTCACCGGCGACCTGCTGGCGCACTGCATCGACACCGCGCTCTGGCTCAACGGCGGCATCGACCGCGTCGCGGCGATGACCGAGACCTTTGTCAAGGAGCGCCATCATAATCTCACCGGCAAGACGGAGCCGGTCGGCATCGACGACGCCAGCGCCTTCCTGGCCCGCTTCGACAACGGCTCGCTGGGTACGTTCGAGGCGACCCGCTACGCGCGCGGGCACAAGGCGCTCTACACCCTGGAGATCAACGGCGAGCACGCCTCGATCATGTGGGACCTGCACGACCTGCACCGGCTGTCGTACTTCGATCATGGCGACGAGGGGCGGGTGCGCGGCTGGCGCTCGATCCACATCACCGACGGCGACCACCCCTACATGAGCCACTGGTGGGTGCCCGGCCTCTCCATCGGCTACGAGCACTCCTTCGTCCACCAGGCCGCCGATTTCCTGGAGAGTCTCGCCAGCGGCGCGCCTTTCTCCCCGACCTTTCGCGAGGCGCTGGCCACGGACTACGTCACCGACGCGGTGCTGAAGTCGGCGCGGAGCGAGCGGTGGGAGACGGTGAAGCGGGTGACGGGTGATGGGTGATGGGTGATGGGTGATGGGAGGACAAGGTCGACGGATCGTATTCAGCAAGACCCGGACATCTTGTTCGGGAAACCAGTCATCAGAGGAACACGTATTCCAGTAGCGGCAGTTCTCGAGTATCTGGCCGACAACCCTAACATGAACGACCTCTTTGCTGACTATCCACGGCTTACGCTGGATGACATCAAGGCGTGCTTTGCATTCGCCCACAAACTGGTGGAAGCCATGCCACGAGAAAAGGGCGGCGGTCGATCACCTGACGGGAGTTGCCCAAGTGCTTCCGCCAAGTTGAGGAAACCAATGTCCGGGTTGGGTGGGCCACACGATCTAAGCGCCGATTTGGCCGCTCCAAAGTCTCCAGCGCTCTGGGAGCAGGTCCAGGTCCTTCAGGGACAATCCCTCTCGACCATGAGCGGACGAGCCGTGTTCGACATTCTGGCCGTGGACGGCGAAAAGGCCCGGGTGTTGATCCGCGGTAGCGGAAACCATTGCAACATTGAACGTCGTCAACTTGAGCATGTATGGGCCCTTGGGCTGGTCTCGGCCGAAGTCACCCCGAATGATCTGCGCGCCATAGGGATCGTGAATCCAACGTATGCGGCAGCGATTCTTCGCGCCGTCGCCGGTGAAGTCAGCACACTTTCAGCATCACCAACGCCAGCGCCTGGCGAGGGCAGTCTTGAGTGAAACGCGGGCCAATTCTCGCGCGATCCCTTCAATTCTGGGCCGCGTCAGCGTGGGAATGATCGGGAACGAGACCGAAGTCTTGACTCCGCAAGGAAGGGCCGAGAACAAGAGCATCATGTCGCATCGTGCCCAATGCCGTGATCCTTTGTCCGGCTGATGTGGCAGGCAACTCCGCTCGCGCTCAGGGTAGTTCACAAGAAAGGGCGCGCCCCTGGCCTATTCGGCCAGGGGCGCGCTTGGCATTTGCCGAGATTTCGCCTCAGCAAAATGCTAGGGTGTCGGGTTCGGTATGCAAACGCCCTCGGCGTTGCACGTGCCAGCGATCGCGTTTTCCACACAAGCCGTTCCGGCTGTGACTGGCCCGTATTCGCACGCGCCGGTTGCCGAGCAGCCAATCGCCTTCTGGCACAGCGGCGGTGAGCATTGCTCATCACCATGCTTGTTGGCGTGGGCCTTGGCCGCCGAGCTGCCAACCGTAATCAGGTTGAACCCCTGGCCCTTCTTGTTACGGTGGCAGAATTGCACCTTGGTTGTGCCATTGCCGTTCCCTTTGCCCTTGCCGCGGCCCTTGGCCTTCCCCTTGCCGTTGCCACCTTTCTTCGCCTCGAGGACGGCCGCGCCGGTGAGCATCGCTGCCGCGCCGCCGAGCAGCCCGCCAACCAACTGGCGGCGCGATGCTCCGGCGGTCAGGTTTCGAGTGATTTCGTCGAAACGTGCGCTATCCATGGGTAAACCTCCACGTTCCCCGCGATCAGGGACATCGCCACGCGGTTACGCCCGCGTTACCTGACTGTAACGTATGACCCCCAGGAGATGGTTTCGCAGAGGGCGTGCCACGACAGTGCTCCACGCGACGCTGAACGTGCCCGCGGCGACATCAAGGCACACCTCGAAAGCCGCAACAGGGCTGGTTAACGGCGCGATGAGTTCGAGATGCTGCCTGACGCAAAGGATCGATAGCATTTCATAACTCAGGATGGATTCGCAATAACACGTCATGATCATCGAATAATCTGATATATTGCCTTTCTAAATTTCGCAGAGTAAGATATCTCCCTCAATCGTGGCGATAAATGCGGACTCGGGAAATGCATCGGTTCGCTCATTGACCGCCCGTCAACCCGGTTGCGTTCGTTTCGCCCTTGAGCAGGCATGGTGGCATCGGGAGGAACGCATATGGAACACCCACAACGCGAGTGAATCATTCAGCGCCGTGGATGGATCTGGGCGCCCCCTCGTTGTCGAGGAGCGCATGAAGGGAACGGACCCGCTATGGACGACAAACACTTCGCGGAAATCACCAAGTCAATGGGACGAGAGATCACCCGGCGCGGAGCGCTCGCTCGCCTCGCGGGCGGGTTGCTAGCGGCGACCGGGGCGAGCCAGATTGGCATCCGAATCGCCAGCGCGGCGCCATGCGCCCCCAACGTCAACTGTCCGAGTGACCAAGGCGTCCAGCCCGAAGTGAGTGACGGCAATGTCACTTGCAAGGATCTCGGATACGACTTTGGATTCAAGCCACAGCCTGAGCCTCCTCCAAGCGGCGCCTACACATTTCCCGAGGGCGGAAATGACGTCACAATCACGTCGGATGGGACGTACTTCAGCTGGGATTCCGATCTCCCACTGGACGCGGTCATCGTCAAGGGCGGGCAGGGAGGCAATGCCAACGTCTATACCTACAACCCCGAGGATACTGCCGATGGCAACCTCCATCCCCCACTGAATCCTAACGGCAATCCAGCTACGATCAGCCACATCGAGTTCTGTTACGACTACGAGGTGACGGTCACCAAGACCGCGAAGACCTCGTTCACCAAGACCCGGAAATGGGCCATCGACAAGACCTGCCCATCCGGCCCCTTCACCTGCCCCGTTGGGCAGAAGTGCACCGTCGAGGGTTACACCGTCGAGGTCAAGACGACAGGGGCTGACGAGAGCGACTTTGCGGTCGAGGGCGTCATCACGATCGAGAACAAGACCCCGTTCAGTGCGTCGATTACAGGGGTCTCCGACAAGATTACTCCCGGTGACATTGCGGCCAGCGTCGATTGCGGCGTCACGTTCCCGCACTCGCTGGCTTCTGGCGCCAAGCTGGAATGCACGTACTCGGCCGCCCTTACCAACAAGGACGATCGGACGAATACCGCAACGGTCGCGACGACGGGCGTTGTTGGCGGGAACACGGGCGAAGCAGCGGTCGTCTTCGGTGCTCCGACGACCGAAAAAGACAAGTGCGTGACCGTGACCGACGACCAGCATGGTCCTCTTGGCGAAGCCTGCGCGGATGCATCGCCTAAGACGTTCACGTATGACCAGTCGGTCGGACCGTTCGAGGTCTGTGGACCCGCTGAGTTCAAAAACACGGCCTCGTTCACGGCGAAAGGCACCGGGGCAACGGGCTCGGACAATTGCACGATTGCCATCGACGTGCCCTGCACGACCACGACGACCACGACCACCACGACCACCACGACGCAGCCTCCGGCCGAGGGCTGCACCCCAGGCTTCTGGAAGAACCACACGGGCGACTGGGAGACCTACACTCCCAACCAAACGCTCGAGTCGGTCTTCGACGTTCCCGATTCGCTGGGCCTGGACAACGCCACGCTCCTGGAAGCGCTCGGCTTCCAGGGTGGGACCGGCGTCAAGGGCGGAGCACAGATCCTGTTGCGCGCGGCGGTCGCGTCACTCCTCAATGCCGCAAGCTCGGACATTGACTTCACGAAGACGGTGCAGGAGGTCATTTCCGACGTCAACGCCGCGCTGGCAACACTTAACCGAGGAACCATGCTGGCATTGGCGACGACGCTGGACGGCCTGAACAACGGCGTCTGCACGATCGATGGGAACAACAACACCACCGCGAGCAGTGCCGCGAAGAAGGGTCAGCAGGGCAAGAAGGACAAGAAGCGCCGGCGCGGCAAGAAGAGCCGGAAGGGCGGCAAGAACACCAGAAAGGAGAACAACAAGAACGGCAAGAAGGCTGGGAAAGAGAAGAACAGGCACGACAAGGGCGGAAAGCGAGGCAAATCGAAGCGCAACAAAGGCAACGGTAGGCGCAAGGGCAATGGCAGCAGATAACCTGCTCCGGTGACTGGGACATCACCGATGCCAGCGCTCAAATGAGCCACGGGGACCGGCTTTCGCCGGTCCCCGTGTTGTTGGAGGCAATGGGAGATAGGTGACAGGAACGACGAGCGCTGCATGCGCTTCCCATGTGCCGTCAGCGGATGCCACTGTCGAAATTGACGATCATCTCAGAAAAGCGGCCCGGCTCGACCGTGACGCACTGTGAGGCGGCAAATGGCAACCCACCGGGATGGCCACTTTGCGGCTCGAGCTCGTAGATTCCCGGCGGCAAGCCAATGCGGAATCGCCCATCCTCCCGGCTCGACGTCGTACAGACGACATTGGCGTGAGCGTCCCGCACGACAAGAGTCGCCATGAAGGGCCGGTCAGGGCAGGGATCGTCAAGCGACACGACCGGACACATTGGCCCGATCAAGACGATCCCGACGATGCCGCTCGTCGCGGCCGCATCGCAGGCGATGGCAACGGGCGGGATCGTGGCATCGTGTCGTCGACGGTGGCGTTTCCGGTTCCGGCGTGAACGCGGCCGAGCATCCACTGGCGCGACAAGACTCGCGGCAGACGTGGCGAGGAGCCCGCCGGTCAGGCGAAAAAGCGTTCGCCTGGCGATCGGATCGAGGTTGGGGTGATGGGAAAGCTGGGTTGAGGACATGGCACGACCTCCCGTGACCTCAACACCCTGCCAGCGCCTCTTACTTCTTCCGTGGCGCGCCCTTGCTCGGCGCCGATCCCGGCGGCACCCAACCTTCCGGCAGTCGGGCCTCGGGGCCAAAGAAGAACTCTTCCATCTGGTCGCGCAAGATGCGGCGGGTGTCGGGGTCAGCCGGGTTGAGGCCGTAGTGGTTGATCAGGATGGTCATGTGCGGCATCCAGAGCGCGTAGCCCTCGGCCGAGACAGTGTTATAGATTCGATCTCCCAGCTCACCGGGAAAAGGCGGCTTATCCAGGCCGGGCATCTCCCGGCCGAGCTTCACACAGTGGACCATTCGCATCATCATTCTCCGGGGCATCATTCGGCGGCCGGTGGATTTCGGGCCGCGTCAAGCTACGGGAAACCGTAGAAGAGGAGCGGGGCCGCGTCAACGTTTGGGTGATAGGGTGTCGGGGTGATAGGGTCATAGGGTGTTAGGGGATCACCATGCGTCTCGTCTTTCTGGGGCAATCATGCGGGGCGACAGCGGCGGCGCTGGCGGTTCTGCTGGAAGGAGATGTGGGCGTTTCCGCCGTGGTGCTGGCGGGCGAGCATGGGGCTGGACCAGGAGAGCCAGTGCAATTGGCCGCGGAGGTGGGCGTTCCGCTGGTCCGGGTTCGCTCGGCGGCGGAGGTCGGCGGCGTGCTGCAACGATATGGCCCAGCGGCGGCGGTCGCGGCCTGCTTTCCCTGGCGGCTGCCGCGCGCCGCGCGTGAGGCGCCACCGCTCGGCATCCTCAACATCCACCCCTCGCCGCTGCCGCTGGGGCGCGGCCCGGAGCCGGTCTTTTGGACCTTGCGCCGCGGCGAGCGGGAAGCGGGCGCAACGGTCCACCGCATGGATGCCGGGTTCGACACCGGCCCGATCGTGGCGCAAGACACGATGACCGTGCCGGAGGGCATCCGCGCGCCGGAGCTGGAACATCGGCTCATGGCCCGCGGCGCGCGGCTGCTGATCGAGGCGCTGCCGGCACTGGCCTCGGGCGAGCTTCTGGCACGGCCGCAGCCCGCTTCCGGTGGGACGTATGCTCCCACTCCGTCCTCGGCAGACTGGGTCATGACCCCCTTGCTGCCCGCCGCATGGGCCTGGCGCTTCGCGCGCGGGGTGGCGCCACTCGGCGGGCCGCTGGCCGTCGTTGCCGGCGGCGAGGCGATCCCGGTCGCTGACGCGCTCGCCTGGTCGCCAGACGAATGGGCGCCCCACCTCGTGGTGTACGAAGGGGACGACCTGGTGCGCGTGCGCTTCACGCCGGGTTGGGTGCGTTTTCGGCGCGGGGTATCTGAAAGCGCCAAGTGCGATGATACTGCCGCCGTGACCAGGGTGAACGCATGCTGATCGACGGATGCCGGATGGATCACGAACTGCCCCGCCCATGGGCGGCCGAGGCATGGCGGCAACGCCGGATTTCCGCGACGCAAAGGGCAGCTCGTTGAGCCGCGCCGAAGGCGACGTGGCGCCCGTGCCAGGCCATTGCGTCTGGCAGGGGGAGCGCGTGCGGCTCCGCGCCATCGAGCCCGCCGATTGGTCCGCCTATTTCGCCTGGAACCAGGACGACGGCCAGGCGCGGAGCCTGTCGGATGTCCCCTTTCCGCAATCGGAAGAGGCCGTGCGGCAGTGGGCCGCGGGAGAATCGACGCGCCAGCCGAAAGACGACGCCTTTCGCTTCGTGATCGAGAACGGCGCCGGAGAGGTCGTCGGCGACCTGACCGCCCATCACTGCGACCGGCGCGTGGGCGCCTTCTCCTACGGCGTCTCGATCCGCCGGGAGCAACGGCGAAACGGGTATGCCGCCGAAGCGATCAGGCTGGCACTGCGCTACTACTTCCAGGAGTTGCGATACCAGAAAGCGACCGTCCACGTCTACAGCTTCAACGAGGCCTCGGCGCGGCTCCATGAGGCGCTCGGCTTCACACTCGAAGGCCGCATCCGGCGCACGGTCTATACCAACGGCGCGTACTTCGATGAGCTGGTCTACGGGATCACCGCCGAGGAGTTTGCCGCCCGGCGCGGATAGGCCGGAGGGCGCTCACCTCGGGACTTGAGCGATTAGGGCGCGAGACCGCCGTCCGCGCTATCATCTGACCCACACATCCGCACGATCGTGAACTGGCCGCCGTGGCGCCCCGGATAGATGGAACCGTGGCATGGGAGAGCAAGGGGATGGATGGCTCTCGCTTCGACGCCTGGACGAGACGACAGTTCGGCGCTGCCGCCGCTGGCGCCGCCGCCGGGCTGTTCGGCCTCGACGCGCGCGAGGACGTGGACGCACGGCGTGGGAAGAAGAAAAAGAAGCGAAAGAAGGGCCGCTCGCTCGAGTGCGAGCCGCTACGCACCCGCTGCAATCCGCACAACCGGCGCGAGCTTTGCTGCGGCGGGCTCGCCTGCGGCGTCGTGGCCGACCTGCAGGGGCACCGCTGCTGCAGGTTGCGCTACGGCGAGTGCCAGGGCAACGAAGACTGCTGCAACAACCTGCGCTGCATCGGCAGCGCCCCAGGGTATTGCGATGCGTAGGACGTGGGTGATGGGTGATGGTATGACCATCACCCATCACCCTCTCCAACAACGTGTCCGACGCGAGGTAGCCAGTTTCGTCGGCGCGGGCGCTCCCATGAACTCGGCAATTGCCTGCCACGAGCGGCGCGTCGTTTCCTCGCGTTCTCGCACAATCCAGGCGTAGACGTCGGCGCGGCTCCCCTCCGGGCCGCCATAGACCGCCTTGCCTCCTTCAGCGAACAGTTCCGGCCCCGGCGCGATGCCAACCTCAATGATGCTTACCCATCCTTACCCAATGACCTCGGCATCCGGGAGGGAGCGCCCCGCGCCGGACGTGACCGGGAGAGCGCCGTCTTGCGCTTCCCGGACGACGAACGGCTGCAGGCTGATGTGCGCTATTCCGGAGATCAGGAGGAAACGGAACCTCTCCATTCCAGACCGACTCCCCATCACAGAACCATCGCCTTCACATGTGCGGCGCGGATCATGGCAAGGCAATTGCGGCCAGTTCGGCGCGTTCACTCGCGGTCAGCCTGAACGGCAATTGCTCCGCATCCCCATCGGCGTGGTCTCGAGCTGGCAGGAAATCGCGCCCATTTTCGCGTTCCTTCGCGTGGTTCGGCGGGCGCCACTCGCTCATCTCCCATGGTCTGCCCAGCGCACCGGTGTTCTCGAAGAGACAGCCGTGATGTCGTCGCTTTGACAGCCGTCGCCGCGCATGTCCCCAAGAATCGAGGGGATTGATCAGTCCGAGATCGCGATGTTGCCTTCGCCACCAGGAGAGAGTCAGAGATGGACACTGCACGTTTCGATCAGATGATGACAAGCCTCGCCCGCACCGCCTCGCGGCGGACCGCGCTGGGTGGATTGCTGGCGGGCGCGATCGGCCTGCTGGCGCGCGAGGACGTCCCGGCGCGGAAGAAGCGCCGCACGCGGCGCTGCAAGAGCGGTAAGGTCCGCTGCGGAAAGTCGTGCGTCAACACGAACACGAGCGCCAGCCACTGTGGACGCTGCAACTCGGCCTGCGCCAGCGGCGAGCAGTGCCTGAATGGACGCTGCTTCAGCGAAGACACCTGTCCCATCCTTCAGGAAGCCTGTCCGAACTTCCGCCGCTGCGGAATCGAGGACAGCGACTGCTTCTGCGGCGGCACGACCGGCGGCGAGTCGATCTGCTTCCAGGATGAGGATTTCTGCGAATCGCCACGGCCCTGCAATTCGACCGCCGACTGCGCCGAAGGCCGCGTTTGCCTCGACAGCAGCCTCTGCTGCACCGTCCGCGATATGCCCGAAGTGCCGCGCACCTGCGTGCTCCCCTGCGCAAACCGTTCCGCCAGCTCGACGGCACGCCTGAATGCGCGTCAGCACGACAGCGGCCTGGGGGGACCAGGCCGCGGCTAGCGACGCCGTTCGCGGCACGCCGTCACCTGTGCCTCTGAATCTCTCGCCCCGCCACGATCGATCGTGGCGGGGCGAGCACCATCGCGGAAATCACCAACTTCCGCGCGAAGGCAGCTCTCCGCGTTGGCTTGAAGCGCGCCATGCTGCCCTCGCACAGGGTTCTCAGGAAGAGGGCACGTGCTGAGGAGTGACGACGAATCCCAGGATGCGACGCTGAGAAACCGCCGCATCACGCTCCATCATTGCCGTTCCGCATGCCAGGTCCGGGAAGCGCATCACGACCCATCCCGCGAGGTAACGCGCGACAACACGGCCTCGATCCGGCGGTCCCAGTGGCCGCTCAACGAGAGAATCTCGACACCGTCACAGAGATCGAACTCATCGCCATCCACGATGTCTCGCAGCAGATCGTCGACCGCGAGACGGAATGCCGCGTCCTCAATGAGCAGGTCCGGGTCGTGCGCGGCGTCGACATGAAGCGCGACCACCAGATCGAGACTCCTCATCGCCCGCTCGATTGGCGCGCGCCAGGCGGCGAGATCGAACTGATCTGAACCACGACTGGCGTAGATGTATCCCAGGAAGTCCAGCGGACAGCGGTCGAAAATCACGTTCGGGGAGCGGCGTCGCAAGAGTGCGAGCGACTGTTTCAGTTGCAGGAGGTATTCGTCGACCGTCGGTGGGTGGGCGAATAAATGCCCTTGCTCCTCCAGGACCTCGTACGGTTCGGCCACGGTGGCATGATGCGGGAGGCGCGCGCCAAGCTCCTCGACGAGCGTGGTTTTGCCCAGAGCGTGGGCGCCCGAAACGGCAATGCGCACGCGGTCACGCCCTTCCTGCTCGTGCCGGCATCAAGCGCCTCGCAAAGAGGAGTTCGAGCGCGGAGAACGGTCAGCGCGTCCGCGCTGTCTCATCGCGCCCACGTCGCAACCGCGCCGTCTGCTGCGCATCGACCGCATAGTGCTCTGGCATCCGCACGAGCTGTTCCGGCGTGCCGAGATACTTCACCACCACCCCGTAATCCCGTGCCGCCGCTTCGATCGAGACATAGCCGGCGACGACATCGGCCAGCACCGCGTCCACCGGGCGTGCGAAGGGGTCGCCAAAGCCGGCGCCGCCGGCCGGGGCCAGGAGGACGGTCTGGCCTGGGTCGAGCGATTCGACGGTCTTCGGGCGCAAGGTCCGGCCATCGACCGAGAAGAGGCCGAAGGCGCCAGGGCCGCCGCCAGCGAAGCCCTGCGCGGCGAACTTGGTGCGGTCGATCATGGCCGAGACGCTCCACGGCCCCGCGCCGCGATGCCAGAACTCGGTCGCCTGGCCCAGGCCGCCGCGCGTCTTGCCCGCGCCGCCTGAGTCGGTGCGCAGTTCACGGCGCGACTGCACCAGCCCGGTAAGACTTTCGATCACCTCGGCCGGCACCCCGGCGACGCCGGAGGGGAAGCCGGTGGTATTCAGGCCGTCCTTGGCAGCGCGGGCTCCCGTGCCGCCGACCTGGAAGATGGCGTTCATGAAGGGCTCTCCGGTGCTGGGGTTCATGCCGCGCCAGACACTCAACCAGATCGGGTCAGCGCCTCCCGCCAGCAGCCGCTCCGGGAAGGCCTTGGCCAGCGCGCCAAAGATGGCGCTCGGCACGAAGTGACCGACGAGGTGACGGGCGGCAACCGCTGCCGGATCCTTGCAGTTGAGGATCGAGCCTTCTGGCGCGGTGACGTGCACCGGGCGGAAGGCGCCCTCGTTGTGCGGCACATCGGGCGCGATGGCCGCCTTGATGGCGAACGAGGCGTAGCCGTGGGTGTAGTTGAGAACCACGTTGATGCCCCGGCCGCTCTGCGGCGAGGAGCCGGCGAAGTCGATATCGACCTCGTCGCCATGGACCGTCAGGGTGACGGCGATCTTGATTGGTTCCTCGAAGCCGTCACTCCAGACCTCGTGGCTGTAGACGCCATCCGGCAACTCGCGGATCGCGTCGCGGATCGCTTTCTCGGAGCGGGCGATGATCTCGTCGGAGAGGGGGTCGATGCTCTCCAGGCCGAACTCGTCCATCATCGTCAGCAGGGCGCGGCCCCCAACGTCGTTACATGAGGCCTGGGCATAGAGGTCGCCGACCGTCTCGTCCGGCAGGCGGACATTGGCGCGGATGATCTTCAGCAATTCGTGGTTCGGCTCGCCCCGGTCGAAGAGCTTGGTCACTGGGACACGGAGCCCTTCCTCGTAGATCTCGTGCGCCTCGCCGGAGAAGACCTGGCCCCCGATATCAGCCGCGTGACAGAGGTTGCCGAAGTAGGCGACGATGCGCTGCCCCTCCCCCTGGCCCCTCCCGTCCGGGAGGGGAGTCTCCCGAAAGATCGGCGTCAGGACGGTGAAGTCGTTCAACTGTCCGGAGGTCATCCAGGGGTCGTTGGTAATCAGCACGTCGCCGGGGCCGAGCGTCTCGGGCGGATACGCGGCCAGCAGATGGCGCACGCCGGTGGCCAGAGGGTTGATGTGCCCGGGCGTGCCGGTGATCGACTGGGCCATCATCTGACCGCGCGTATCGAAGACGCCGCAGGCCAGGTCCTGCGATTCGCGGACGATGGTGCTGAAGGCGGTGCGCATCAGCGCCGCCTGCTGCTCGTTGGCGACGGAGAGGAGCCGATTCCAGAGGACCTCGAGCGTCACGGGGTCGAGTGGCGCGGCCTCCTCGTCAGGGAAACGTGGCGTGCCCACCGGGCGAGGATCGGTTGGTTTCTCGAAGCGATAGGGCTCAACGGGCATGCGGTTCCTGGACCTCCACAACGAGATTGCCTTCGCCATCGACCGAGACCGCCGCGCGCGGGCCGATGACAGTGGTCGATTCGCGCTCCTCGACGATGGCGGGGCCGATAAAGCCGGCTCCCGGCCCGAGCCGATAGCGGTCGTAGACCGGGACGTCGGTCATGCCGCCATCCTCCGGCATGTAGGCGCGGCGAGTGCCCTTGCGGGCCGCGCTGGCGTGGCCGCCAGCGCCATTCACGGCCGAGAGATGAATTTCGGGGCGCGGCCCGGAGGAGATGACGCGCCAGGTGATCGCCTCGACAGCGACCGGCGGGCCGAGCCGCCCGTAAAGGCGGACATACTCCCGCTCGAACGCCTCGCGCAAGCTGGTCACGCCGCCGGGCGTCAGCGGTCCTGGCGGGAGCGGCACGCGCACCTCGTGGCCCTGGCCGACGTAGCGCATCTCCGCCGCGCGCCGATGGCTGATGTCGCGGCCGGGGACACCGGCATTCTTGAGCAGCGCCGTTCCTTCTTCCTCCATCTCGGCGATGAGGCCGTTCACGCGCGCCCAATCGAGCGTGTCGAGGCGGCCGGGAAATGAGCGGGCGAAGTCGAAGGCGATCGGCGCGGCCAGAAAGCCGATGGCGCTCATCACCCCGGCGCCGGAGGGGACAATCAGCCTGGGCGAGCCGAGGGCGGCGGCGACGCGGTAACCATGCACCGGCCCTGCTCCGCCAAAGGCAAAGAGGGGCAGACGTCGCGGATCGCCGCCACGCTCCAGGGTATGCACCCGGCCAGCGCCGGCCATCCCCTCGTTGACGATCTGGTGGATGCCCCAGGCGGCGTCCTCGACGCTGATGCCGAGGGGATCGGCGACGACGCGCCGGATCGCCTCCCGCGCGCCTTCGACGTCGAGCGTCATCGCACCGCCGAGGAAGAAGCCGGGGTCAAGGTAGCCAAGGACGACGTCGGCGTCGGTGACGGTCGGTTCCGTGCCGCCATGGCCGTAGCAGGCCGGACCCGGGTCGGCTCCGGCTGAATCGGGACCGACCTTGAGCAGGCCGAGGGCGTCGATGCGGGCAATGGAGCCTCCCCCCGCGCCGATCTCGATCATCTCGATGACGGGAAGATTGATTGGCAGGCCAGAGCCTTTCTTGAAGCGGTAGCGGCGGTCGACCTCGAAGCCGTGAGCCAGCAGTGGCTCGCCCCGGTCGATGACGGCGAACTTGGCGGTAGTGCCTCCCATATCAAAGGAAAGGAGGGAGTCGTACCCGGCTGCCGCGCCAAAGGCGGCCGCGGCCAGCGCGCCGCCGGCGGGGCCACTCTCCAGCAGGCGGACCGGAAAGCGCGCCGCCGTCTCGACCGTGGCCAGCGCGCCGGAGGAGATCATCAGCAGGAGCGACCCGCTGAAGCCGGCACGTGCCAGACGCGCTTCCAGATCGCCCAGATACTGCTCGACCCGCGCCTGCACATAGACATTGGCGACGGTGGTGGAGGTGCGCTCGTACTCGCGGATCTCCGGCACCACGTCGGAGGAGAGAGAGACGCGCATGGTGGGCGCGGCGCGATAGACGGCCTCGCGCGCGCGGCGCTCCAGCTCCGGGTTGGCGAAGCTGTTGAGGAAGGCGATGGCAATCGCCTCGATCCCGGCGGCATCCAGCTCCCGCGCCAGCCGCTCGACATACGCTTCATCGAGATCGTGGCCGGCCAGCGTCGAACCGTCAGCCAGGGTGCGCCCCGGCACGGCGAAGCGGAGATAGCGCGGCGCCAGCGGCGTCGGCATTTCCAGTTGCAGATCGTAGAGATCGTAGCGGTGCTCGCGCCCAATCTCGAGCGAGTCGCGGTGCCCCTCGCTGGCCAGCAGCGCGGTCGGCGCGCCTTTGCGCTCGATCAGCGCGTTGGTGACGAGCGTGGTGCCGTGGATGATCTGGCCGACGGCCTCAATCGGCTGCTCGGCCTTCGCCAGCGTTTCGGCCAGACCGGTCTCGATTGCGCGCGAGGGCTCATCCGGCGTGGTCAGC
>CAYSXO010000020.1:3016-3284 GCA_964434995.1 uncultured Sphaerobacteraceae bacterium | reverse complement strand
GAAGGTGCCCCCGATGTCGATGCCGGCACGGAGGGATTGCTGGGGAGTGGTCATGATCGGCATGCACCCAGACGGTGGGGCGATCGGCCATCATGCCCATACTGGTCGGCGCGCGCATCTGTCTCTCGCTTCACGCTGGGCAACCCTCTCTCACTATCGCATTTCGGGCAAGGTCAACCGTCCAGGATCCCTGTGCGGCAGCCATGGTGCAAGGCCGCTACGTCACCTCTCCCTATTTCGCCATGGACTGACCTGCTACCAGGGCGTC
>CAYSXO010000020.1:0-3006 GCA_964434995.1 uncultured Sphaerobacteraceae bacterium | reverse complement strand
TGACACGTGCGGCATGACCCTGGGATGATAGCGCGATCCGCTCGGCTCCTCGCCAGATTCGGCGTTCAGATCTGGAGAGGCGGCAACCCAGCTGCCACACGCGCCTTGTTGAATTCGGCATAGGGCATGACCAGGGAGAGGGGCCGGTCCTCCAGTGACATCGCGCCATACAGGCGATACCAGGCTGCGGCCCCCTCGTCCTTGGCATCGATCAGCAAAGCTGTGCCGCCCACCTCGGCCGAAACTCTCATACATCGAGTGACAGCCCTGGCCAGCAATTGTCCACCCAATCCCTGACTTTGATAGACTTTTGCCACGGCCAACCGCGCAAGGCGAAAGCCACTCAAGGCATGATGGCCTCCACCGCCAGGCCGTGCCGCCAGCGGGACATGATGTAACTCGATCTGGGCGGGACTGATCGTGTAGAAGCCAAGAATCGTCCGCGGGCTCGTGACGTCGATCGCGCAAAACGTCTTGGCAGTGCCTCGCTCATGCGCCTGGCGTGCGTACCGTGAGATGAATGTGTTGAGCTCGGCCTGGCCACAATCGAAGCGCTTTCGATCATGCGTTTTGGCGATCGCTTCCTCTCGCCAAGCCGGTATCGCCGTCACTCTGCTGGCATCGCTTTGAGGGCGGCCACCATGCGCTCATTGGCATCGCGCGGATGGTCGAGCAGATCGAGCACCTTCTGCGTATCGCGCTCCGAAAGCATGATCCGCTCGGCACGGTTGATCACCTCATCAGCCGCGCGCAACGAATTGCGAAGCATGAAGTCCTTCAGGGTCCTATGTTCCAATGCGGCTGCCCGCAGGAGGCGAGATTTTTCGGCCGGCGGGATGTGCATCGTGAATCGGTAGTTGTCCTCAACGCTCACTCTGGGCATGGCCTGTATCCTTTCATCAATATGAATTCAAATCATATCATCCGCCTGGAGATGCAGCCACTGCCGATCGTTGCCTTGCTGTGTTTCCCACTCGCCATCCTGGTGGGGATCACCATACCCCCTCCGGAGCGGCTGGACGACGGCTGCCTTATGCCATCCAGGCCATCGGCACGGCCAGTGAGCAATTCGACGGCCAGGACAAAGCGCACTGCATGCCGTAGCAAAAGCCGCTGACTTCAATGAAGATGCGTGAGTGCCGGCCGCACGAGGCCGGGGCTGTTACTCGTGCGGCCCGCGCTAGGCGATGGTCGAACGCTGCACCGCTACCACAAAGGCAGGCAAGCCCTGCAACGCGCCTGCCAGACCGGGGCGTCCCTACTACCTGTTTCATGACCCGGCAGCGGTGGAAGAATGCCGAGCCGCATCGAAGAAGGGCGGACACAACAAGTCGAATGCCGCCCGCGCTGAACGGCGGCTCGTCAAAATGTCAGTCCATGATGTGCAAATCGTCCTGACTACCGCCATGCGCGAAGTGTTTGACGGGAATTTGGATATCGGGACCGCGGCAGCCCGGGCGACGCTGGGGCGGGCGGTGATTCTGGCGAATGAGAAAGGCGACCTAGAGAAGCGGGTGGCGGAAATCGAAGAACAGATACGCCGTGAAAAGGAACGGACCCTATGAGCCTTGCCCGCCGCGTTGCAACCGCAGAGAAGCAGTATGCCGGCAACGCCGATGCCGACGCCGTGTTGCGTTGTGCGGACTTTCTCTGCTTCGCATTTTTGCCAACGCCGCTTTATGCCCGGAGACATGGCGACGGGACGTAGGGGTTCCGCAGCCTGATAGACTGCTCAGGCATCCGACCGGACGACGTACCGCGGGCGCTGGTCCTGGCCCTGGCCCGCAATTTCGGAACCGACGAACTGCGGGCGGCGCAAGTTGTTTTAGCGATGGGCAGTTAATATCGTGTTGGCGACGATGGCCCTACCGCCCTCAGAGCGGGAAGCGTTCGTGTAGGGCCAATGCGGGTTGTGAATCTGCCCCTCAATCGCCGCACGCAACAGGGCGGTTGGCGGAAACACGGCATGTCGTTTGCTGGATAATGTCCAGCAAATCATCCGCAATGCACTCAGCGCGGAAGGGCGGTCCAGCCGATGTCTACTCTGCCCCGAATCGGTGTAATCGAGACGGTTTACAAGGGCATTCGATTCCGTTCCCGCCTAGTACTACAACGGCAGTTCGCTTTTTCAGTCCCCAAACCTGGGCAAAGCGACCAGAGCTCTGTTGAGGATTGAGGAGTTTTCCCGGTCCTCGAGGCCGCGCCAACCGGCCGTCCTGGAGCATGTGCCGTTGTAGTACTAGAGGCACGTTGGGCGGTGTTCTTCGATGCGCTGGACCTTGCGTGGGAGCATGAACCCGAGGGCTACGTCGTTGACAGGACAGGCTACTTGCCGGATTTTTGGCTCAAATACTCATTTGGGCGACAAGAAGAAGGCGAAGAGGAAAAGTTCCACGGCGGCATGTTTTGGGAAGTCAAACCAACCCCTGACGGCTACGATGATTCAAGAGTGCGCGGCCTAGTGATGATGACAAAAGCCGATTGTTGCGTTTCATTCGGTCCACCGGCGGATTTCAAGGTGTCGCAGTATTTCTATGCCGAGGACCGACCGCATTGGATGACAGACGAGGAATGGAACGAATCCCCTCACGTTCGCCATGTTTCCTGGACCTACAATCTGACCGCGGCACTCTTGGGGGACATCATCAAGCACGACCCGTCGCGGCACTATCGGGACAGGTTGAATACCGCCGCCGCGGCAGCCTCCGCGTATCGGTTTTGGGACCCAAAGTAAGCGGACGCCGGTCGAGATTCCCTACATGTACGTTGCGATGAAGATGCCCACACCGATGAGAATGACTGCCCACAACATCAGGCGGAACGGCGACCATTCGTTCTTCGCTTGAAACTGGTCCGCGCTTACCTCACGCGATGGGACGCCGCAACAGGTAAGTTGCGGCGGCTTTCTGATTTCCGCCATCCACCAACCGGGGTCCTCATACTCAGTGAACTTCCCGCAGACCGGACAGCGGAAGTAAAACAGCCTAAGGTTTGCCATACGCCCCC
>CAYSXO010000019.1:26363-28481 GCA_964434995.1 uncultured Sphaerobacteraceae bacterium | reverse complement strand
ACGTCGCCCCTCCGTCGATCGTCGTGTCGATCGAATACGGGGATTGAACCTCACTATCGAGAATCGGGTTGCCGTCGCGATCGAAAGCCAATGCGCGAACCGACGACGTACCCGCGTCCAGGGCGAGCGTCAATGGCGCGCGAGCAGTCTTGAGCGAAACGGCGGGCATCGAGCGGCCTTTCTCACATCCGCGCGGAATGAAGCGTCGAACGAGTATATCCGCGTCGTGGCGCTGGATCCGTTTCACGGCTCGTGAGTAGACTGCGACAGCGACCCATTCGGCTCAAGGAAGGGATTCGGGTTGGAACTTCGGGAAGACGTCCGGGCATTCCTCGATGAGATCCGCTTTGGCGTGCTTGGCACCGTGAATGCGGGCGGGAGCCCACAGCAGACGGTGATGTGGTATGAGTTGCGCGGCGATCAGGTGATGATGAACACCCTGCGCGGGCGCCGGAAGGATCGCAATCTGCTTCGCGATCCGCGCGCCTCGCTGTGCGTTGAGGAAGGTCAACGGTACGTCACTCTCGAAGGTTCGATCGACATCGTCGCCGATGCGACCATCGCGCTGGGTGACATAACGGCACTCGCCAAACGGTACGAAGGCGAAGTAGAAGGCGCCCGCATGGGACGGGAAGTGTTCGCTCCGCAAGAGCGAGTCTCGCTGCTCATGACGATCTCAAGAGTCGACGCGCACGGCTTCGACGGCGAGGAATAGGGCGTGATCGTCACGCTGGCTGGAGGTGTCGGCGGCGCCAAGATGGCCGAGGGCCTGCAGCGAGCATTGCCGCCCGGCGCCCTGTGTATTGTCGTCAACACTGCCGATGACTTTACCCTGTACGGGCTGCACATCTCACCTGATCTCGATACCGTGATGTACACGCTGGCGGGCCTGGCAGACCCCGTAAACGGCTGGGGCATTGCCGGGGACACGCGGCATACGCTCGATGCCATAGCCCGCTATGGCCGCGATCCATGGTTTCTCCTTGGCGACCAGGATTTCGCAACGCACATCCTGCGAAGCGAGCGTTTGCGTCAGGGGATGCCACTTTCGGACGTAACGGCCGAGCTGGCAATGGCGCTCGGCATCCCGAGCCGAATCATCCCGATGACCAATGATCGTGTGGAAACGGTGATCGAAACCCCCAATGGGGCGCTGGAGTTCCAGGACTACTTCGTCGGGAGGCGGCAACTCGACGATGTGCTTGGGGTTGCATTCAACGGAATCAATCTGGCGCGCGCGCACCCCGATGCTGTTTCGGCCATTCACGGCGCGAATCTGGTGATCCTGGCGCCGTCCAATCCCATTGTCAGTATTGGTCCGATTCTGCAAACGCCTGGTATGCGGGAAGCCCTGAGTCAAACGGCCGCGACGATTGTCGCGGTTAGCCCGATCGTTGGTGGTCGTGCCTTGAAGGGACCCGCCGCGAACATGATGGCGACGCTCGGCCACGAGGTGTCGTCCCTGGGCGTCGCGAGAATGTACCGTGATGTCGTCGACGGCATGGTGATCGACGAGACCGATGGCGAACTGGCGCCGGAAATCGAGCAACTTGGCATGCGCGTGTTGGTGACCCAGAGCGTTATGGGCGACGGACCTGATCGCCAGCGATTTGCCGAGGATGTCCTCGACTTCGCGTCCGAATTGTCGGCACAGCAGGCGGCCACGCGGTGAGCGAGCTCATTGTCGGTGTGGTGCCGATTCGGTCCCTACACGAGGGCAAAACGCGGCTCTCCGCGATTCTTACACCGGACGAGCGGGCAGCGTTCATGCGCCGATCGGGAGAACAAGTCATCCGCTCGGCGCTCGATTCGCGGGTGGTCGACACTGTTATTGTCGTCAGCCCCGATCCAGCCGCGCTCGACTGGTCGGCCAGGCTTGGCGCTCGCGTGAAGCCGCTGCTCCAGCCCGAGGGCCAGCCGGGGTTGAACGGCGCCATGAACGCGGCACGAGACTGGGCGCTGGAGCGAGATGCGGACCGGCTCTTTTCGCTCTTTGCTGATTTGCCGCTGCTGACGATGTACGACGTTCGTCTTCTCACCTCTCGCCGTGATCCTCTGGTTCTGGGTCCTGACCGGAAAGGCGAAGGCACGAACGCAATGCTCCTCGATTTGCAGGGC
>CAYSXO010000019.1:0-26353 GCA_964434995.1 uncultured Sphaerobacteraceae bacterium | reverse complement strand
TTCGGCGCTGACAGTCTGAGAAAGCATCTGGCCGAAGCTGAGCGCCTCGGGCTGAAGGCTGCCGTACAGACAATTCCGGGTATCGGGTTCGATCTCGACACACCGCTCGATTGGGCCGATTATCTTTCTTCGGGAGCGCGTCAGGAGGACCTGGCGCCGCGCGAATCGGTGCTGACGACATGTGGGGCGAAGGGCCGGTGAGTAGTGCTGAAGAAATCCGGATCATCGGAATCGATGGTATTCCCGAGGTGCAGCCAGGCGACGACCTACCCGCGCTGATCGGAGATGCCATTGCTGCATCCGGAATCGCTATCGAGCAATCCGACATCATCGTCGTCACCCACAAGATCGTCTCCAAGGCTGAAGGTCAGATCGTTGATCTGCGCTTCGTGGAACCCTCGGCACTCGCCTTGCAGATTGGGACGCGCTGGGGCAAAGACCCTCGCAAGACCGAGGTCGCGCTGCGGGAAGCCCGGCGAATCGTGCGCATGCATGAGGGTTTGCTGATCGCGGAGACCGACCATGGCTTCGTCTGCGCCAATGCAGGCGTCGATGCCTCGAACGCGTCTCCGGATGGCGTTGTGTTGCTGCCTCGGGACCCAGACGGGTCCGCCGCGCGGATTCGGCATGCCCTGGGCATGAGGTTCGGATTTGCCCAGGATGACGCCCCTGGGGTGATAATCAGTGACTCGTTCGGGAGGCCCTGGCGGCTCGGAATCGTCAACATCGCCATTGGCGTGAGCGGGATGGCGCCGCTCGTCGACTACCGTGGCCAGCACGATTCTGCCGGGTACGAGCTTTCCGCAACCGTCCTCGCGGTCGCGGATGAGATCGCGGCCGCCGCTGAGCTCGTCATGCACAAGCTTTCGGCAAGGCCGGTGGCCATTGTTCGAGGGTATGAAGCGCCCATCGCAAGTGCGCATGGGACCGGGAAGGATCTGGTCATGGGGCCAGAGCGGGACTTGTTTCGATAGGCCGAGCGGGTATCGCGTGAGCAGGGGAGTGTGAGCCGGTGGGAACTGTAGGGTACGCGGCGTCGATGGAGCAGTTTTCACCGAGCGCGTTGCTGAAGTACTGCCAGGAGGCCGAAGCGCAGGGGTTCACTGCCGTGATGGCATCTGACCACTTTAACCCCTGGGTTCCATCGCAGGGCCAGTCGGGGTTTGTTTGGTCGTTCATGGGCGCGCTTGGCGCGGTGACCAATCTTCGGTTCGGGCCCGGCGTGACTCCTCCCGGCTATCGATACCATCCGGCGATCATCGCGCAGGCCGCCGCGACCCTGGAAGAGATGTTCCCTGGGCGGTTCTACCTGGGGCTCGGGGCTGGCGAGGCACTGAACGAGCACATTGTTGCCGAGTATTGGCCTGAGGCGCCCATCCGGCTCGAGCGACTCATGGAGTCGATAGAGATCATCACCAAGCTCTTCAGTGGAAAAAAGATCAAGCACCGTGGCCAGCATTTCACGATGGAGGGCGCAAAGCTCTATACGATGCCGCCGTCTGCCCCACCGATTTACGTGGCGACTTCTGGCCCCATCATGGCGTTCCGAACCGGGAAATTCACCGATGGGCTGATCACCGTGGGCGCGGCCGACGAGAAACTGCGGATGCTCGTCGAGCGGTTTGAGGCCGGCGCCCGTGAAGCCGGCAAAGATCCCTCAACGATGCCCAAGATGCTGCAAGTAAAAGTCTCGTACGCTCCAACGGTCGAGGAAGCAACCGAGGCCGCGGTGCGGGACTGGCCAAATGGCGGGATGGCGTTTCCCAAGGGAGATATTCGCGATCCAGAGGATTTCGAGGCGATGGCGAAACTGGTCCGCCCGGAAAACTACAAGAACCGGGTGCTCATTACGCCCGATCCCGAGACGCACGTTGCCTATCTCCAGCACTTCATCGATCTGGGATTTGACGAGATCTACGTGCATAACGTCGGGCGTGATCAGGAACCATTTTTGAAAGTTTATGGCGAGAAGGTGGTCCCGAACCTGAAATGGCCCTCCTGATCGAATCTGGAGTTCACAGCCGTTGTTCGATTTGACTGGAGTTGGCCATCGGGCTATGCTCGCACGCGCATAGCCTTCGGGGTTGAGGTGAGGCCGGTGAGCTATATCGGCCAAGTCCTGACCGGCGGTAGAGCCCGCGAGCGAGCGCACGACGTGGCGCAAGCATGATCCGGTGTGATTCCGGAGCCGACGGTAAAGTCCGGATGGGAGAGGGCGAGCGTGCGGCGTGAGCCAGCGGCGGCTCGTGTCGTCTGCTTCGCGCTACCTGCAATACGCAACTTCGCCCGGGGGTTTCGCCCCCGGGCTTCTCGTTGTCCGGCGGTTCCCTCGGCCGAACAATCGGCTCACCTTGAGACGCTCGACATGATTGGCTTCGTTCTCAACAGGCTTGCCCACGGCATCGCGGTTCTCTTTGGCGTTGTCAGCGTCACATTCATTCTGCTGCACCTTGCGGGCGATCCGCTCGCGGGCCTGGTCCCTCCTGGCGCATCGCCCGACGTGGAAGCGCGGATTCGCCATGCCTATGGTCTGGACAGGCCACTCTTTGACCAATACGCCGATTTTGTCGTCGCGGCAATGCGCGGTGAATTTGGCAGTTCCTGGAGACAGGACCGCCCCGCGCTCACGGCGGTGCTGGAACGTCTGCCGGCCACACTGGCTTTGGCCACAACCGCAATTAGTCTGGCAGTCGCGCTAGGGTGCGCTCTCGGGGCCGCGGCGGCGGCTCGGCCTCGGTCCATATGGAACCTTGGCGCACGCGTCTTCGCGCTCGTCGGGCAAGCGATTCCAGCGTTCTGGCTGGGAACCATGTTCATTCTCCTCTTTGCGGTGCATCTGCGATGGGTTCCCTCGTCGGGGCTTGAGGGGCCCGCCGGGATCATCCTGCCGGCGCTCTCGCTGGCGGCGTTTCCTGCCGCGACGATCACGCGGCTGATGCAGTCCGCCATGACCGAGACGCTCGGGGCCGACTATATCCGGACGGCTCGTGCAAAGGGCCTGTCTCGCGGCCGGGTGCTGATTGACCACGCGATGCGGAACGCCGCGCTGCCAGCCCTCGCATACATGGGCTTGCAGGCGGGGTTTCTACTGGGTGGAGCGGTGATTGTCGAAGGGGTCTTCGCCTATCCCGGCATCGGCAGCCTGGCGCTTGATGCGGTCTTCACGCGGGATATTCCCCTCGTCGAGGCCTTCGTCTGGGTTGTGGCCGTTATGATCCTGATTGTCAACACCGTAACCGGCTTGATCGCGGCCGCTATCGATCCTCGCCTGCGCGAAGGCGGGCTCGTTGCCGGGAGCGCCGCGTGATGGCGACGATTCGGCTCACGGCCAGAACCCTCGGCCAGGCACCAGCAACGACCCGCACTGTCGACTCAGGTCCGCGCGGCCCCCGCGCCCGCGCCTGGCCGCCTGTTGGAGCTATGTTTGGCTTTGCCGTCCTTATTGTCCTTGGGATCGGCGCACTCTTTGGGCCCTTGCTCTGGCCAGTCGATCCACAGGCTCAGGATCTTGTGAACCGCCTGGCGCCGCCGTGGGGCCTCGGCGGCACCCGCGCGCACCCGCTCGGAACCGACTCGCTGGGTCGAGACACCCTGTCGCAGCTCATCGCGGGCGCGAGAGTATCGCTCCCGCTTGCCATGGCGGCAACGACTGCAACCGCTTTCATCGGCGTCGTTCTTGGCGCCCTGGCTGGGTATCGCGGCGGCTGGCTCGACCGGCTCGTTACCTGGCTTGCGGACGTCCAGCTTGCGATCCCGTTTGTTGTCTTCGCCGTCGTGATCACGGTTGTCCTCGGGAACTCTCTCGGAAACGTCTTATTCACGCTCATTGTGACTGGCTGGGTGGCATATGCGCGGGTCATCCGGCTCCAGACGCAAACACTGCGCACGTCGGAGTGGATGACCGCCGCGCGGGCAATGGGGGCGACCACGCGGCGTGTTGTCCTGCGGCACCTCTTGCCTAACCTGATGGGATCAGTGGCGATCCTGGCCACGCAACAGGCCGGGGCAATGATTTTTTACGAGTCATCCCTCAGTTTTCTTGGCCTCGGCATTGGGGGAAGTACGCCAACCTGGGGCGGAATGGCCGCGCTCGGGCGAGAAACAATCTTCAAGGCTCCATGGGTCGCGGCCATTCCGGGAGCGGTCATTGCGCTTGCAATTCTCGGGTTCAACCTGACAGGGGACTGGCTGGCCACGCGCGGGAGAAAGCAATCGTGGCTTTGAGCGGGCGTGCAATGCCCGATAGAGGCAGGGGCGAATGAATCTGAATCGTCGTTTATCGCGAAGAACTCTCGTTGGCGCGGGCATTGTCGCCGGGTCAGCGTTGGCATTGCCAATTGGCCACTCGGCCAATCTTGCAGCCACGGCGCGCCAGGAGATGCCGAACGAACTTCGCATCGACCTGGCAGCGGAACCGGCAACGCTCGATCCGGCACAGGTCTATGAGGTCGATGGCTGGTCCGTTGTCCACTCAATGTACGACGCGCTCGTGCAGTTAGGCCCGGGCGGATCCTTGGAGATGGTGCTTGCGGAGTCTCTCACGCAGACCGACCCGCTCACATGGGAAGTCAGACTGCGCGAAGGTGTTGTGTTTCACAATGGCGAGCCACTGGACGTTTCTTCCATTGCCTTTTCGGTTGCCCACATCCTGAATCCCGAGACCAAGTCGCAAGTCGCGGGCAATTTTCAGGTCATCGAGGACGTGGAGGAGGTCGAGCCGCTCGTTGCGCGGCTGCACCTTTCGGCCCCGGCTCCGTGGCTGCCTTCGCAGATGGCGCCGTGGCTGGTGCTCCTGCCGCCAGGGTATGCGGGCGACCCAGCAAACGACTTTGCGGCAAACCCGGTCGGCACCGGTCCGTACAGCTTCGTCCAGTGGGACCGAGGCTCTCAGGTCGTGCTGGCGCGGAACGAGTCGTATTTTGGGGGTGGCGCCAAAGGGTCTCCGATTGCCTCCAACGTGACATTTCGATTCGTTACCGATCGTAGTACGCGGGTGGCCGATATCGTATCCGGCACGAGTCAGCTTGTGCGGGGCGTGCCAGTTGATGAGGCCGAAGTTGTTGCCAATACGGCCGACGTTGTCGTGCAACCAATTGCTGGCTGCGCGTTTGTCCGGATACCGACGGATGTTGCGCCCTTCGATGACCGGCGGGTGCGGCTTGCGCTCAACCACGCGGTTGATATCGAGGCAATTATCAACGCGCTCGCTGGCGGCAATGGCGTGAGGTTGCCGAACCTCTTTGTTCCCGGCGGTCTGGGGTATGACGAGCAGCTCGCGCCGTTCGCCTACGACCCTGAGCTAGCAAGGAGCCTACTGGCAGAAGCCGGCTACCCCGAGGGCTTCTCGACCAGACTTGCCTATACACCTGGGGATCAGGTCGATCCGGTTGATGCCATCGCCGGCCAGTTGGCGCAGGTCGGGATCACGGTTGAGGTGGAACCGGTTGAGTTGGCGACGTTCAATGCAACCTGGACCGATCCGGAAGCCGCACCGCTGCGGCTGCTCACATGGCGGCCCCTCAACGACCCATTCACACTTCTGAACCTGGTGGTATCGAACACCGGCTTCCTGTCCCGCTATGACGATCCAGACGCTCAGGCGCTGATCGATGCCGCCGCGATCGAAACGGACTTCGACATGCGCAACGCGACGTACCGTGAGCTTGGCCGCGTGCTGCACGATTCACCAGCGGCCATCTATCTTTGGAGCCTGACGTCACTCTACGGCGTTTCGCGTGATGTGCCGGCGTGGACACCCCGACCAGACGACTGGATCTTGCCACTTGATGCCGAAAGC
Source organism: uncultured Sphaerobacteraceae bacterium (assembly GCA_964434995.1). Lineage (GTDB taxonomy): Bacteria > Chloroflexota > Chloroflexia > Thermomicrobiales > UBA6265 > JACCXM01. The sequence goes on along the minus strand of CAYSXO010000019.1, from coordinate 20,556 downwards.
GCTCTCTGAATCGGTCAAGCAAACGAGCCAATCCGCGGCGAGCGCAGACCTTAGATTCATCCAGGATCGGCGGGTCGGTCACCTCGGCACGGCCAACCTGGATGGACAGCCGTCAGTCGTTCCCGTCTGCTTCGCGGTCGTTGCCGGCGAAGGCGAGCCGCGAATCGTCATTGCCATCGACGAGAAGCCCAAGGGCGAACCACGCAAATTGCGGCGGCTGCGAAACATTGCCGAACGGCCTGAAGTTACGCTGGTCGTTGATGATTACAGTGAAGACTGGGCGGAGCTCGCCTGGGTGATGGTTCGAGGATCGGCCGCGATTCTCGAGCCTGAAGCGGAGGGTCACGGGCAAGCCGTTGCGGCTTTGCGCGCCAAGTATCCGCAATACCGGCGAATGGGTCTCGAATCGCTCCCGATTATTGCCATCGGAGAAATTTCGACACGATCGTGGCGCGGGTCCGAAGGGTTTGGAAAGGCCGAAGAATCCCGGCCTGGGCGGGCGGAACTGGCGGGGCTGATTCGAGGGCGCCGTTCGGTTCGGGCATTTGAAACGCGCCCAATAGCGCGGTCAGTTGTGGAAGAGGCCATCGCCGCCGCCGGTTGGGCGCCCTCGCCACATGGCCGTCAGCCGTGGAAGTTTGCCGTCGTTGAGGCGCTGGAGCGGCGGGTTGCTCTTGCTGAGGCAATGGCCTCAACCTGGCGCACCCAACTCGAATTCGATGGTCAGGACGAGGACGTCGTGCATGCCCGGCTGGAAAAAAGTCGGGACAGACTTCACAAAGCTCCTGTCCTCGTCATCCCTTGCCTCTACCTGGAAGACCTTGACGCCTATCCGGATGTCGAGCGAAGACGCGCCGAAGAGATCATGGCCGTGCAAAGCCTGGGCGCCGCGGTTCAGAACCTGTTGCTTAGCCTCTATGCGAGCGGTGTTGACGGGGGGTGGATGTGCGCGCCACTCTTCTGCCCTGATGTCGTTCGCGAGGCGCTGGGCCTCGATTCGTGTCTCATTCCCCATGCCTTGATCGCCATAGGCTACGCGGCGCATGATCCTGTTCGCCGGCCAAGAATGCCTCTTGAAGACTTGATCGTCGACTGGAGCTGATGTTCTGAATTATCGAGGAGAGCGGCTGGCCTCCAGGATGTTCCTACCAGTTCGCGAATGCGTCAGGGAGCGGCGTGGCGCCGAGGACCAACGAGAGTGCGATGGTTGGTCCTTTCTAACCCGCGACAAGATCTATGAGGACCTTGCCTGTGCGCATGGAGATTGGCATAGCCTCCGCTTGTGCTGGATTGGCAGACACCTCGGCAGCGAGCGGGCAGCCGATGCCCGTGGCCGAATCACGGACCAACGCCACACCATTCGAGCATGAATGCCCCAAGGACTTTGGTCGTCGGAACGAGCGACCGCAGATCGAGCCATTCATCCGCGGCATGGGCGTTCGCGCCGGCGGGACCATAGCAGCCCGATGGGATTCCCTGAAAGTTGTAGTACCGCATGTCGTTGATTCCCGTCCCAGCGCGCGGCTCCATTTGAGCGCCAAAGACTCGCTCATGCCATGCTCCAAGCACCTTGACCGACGGCTCGGCAAGGGAGACCTCAGAACCGGCACTCTGAAATCCGTCCCAGGTGATGCGGACGGGATGCTCCTCGAACCAGGGATCGCCCTCCGTGGCGCTGGCGATCGCGGACTCGATATCAAGTCGCGTGTGCGCGACGGTCTGACCTGGGTAGCAACTCAGGCGGCAGTGAAGTTCGCATGACCCTGGCACTGAGCTCGGCCAGTCTCCACCCTGAATAACCCCAATGTTCAGATTGATGGGATGCTCAATGCCCATGAAGGCGGGGTGGATCTGCTGATTCAACCGCGCATCGAGTGCCTGTAGTGCCTGCATGATGGGGATCGAACGGGTGATCGCGTTCTCTCCCTTCCAAGCCTGCATCGCATGCCACGACTTACCGGTGATGGCAACGCGGAACCAGAGCACGCCAACGTGGGCGCTGGTCAATGCACCTCCGGTCGGCTCGGTCACAACGGCCGCGTCGGCTCGGTCCCGCAGCGACGCGGCAAGCGCTCCGTTGCCGGTGCACTCCTCTTCAATGACGCTGTGAACTGTAAGATCCCCACGCAGGATGATGCCGGCATCCCGCAGCAGACGCGGCAGCATAAGATTGATGGCATCGCCACTCTTCATGTCAAAAGCGCCGCGCCCGTACATACGATCGCCAACGATCGTGGGCTGCCAGGGATCGTATGTCCACGCCTCGATCGGCTCGGGAGAGACGACGTCAACGTGACCGTTGAAGATCAGCGACCGCCCGCCACCCGCGCCCGCCAGGCGGCCGGAGACGTTTGGCCGGCCGGCAAACGGAACGCCGCTGTCTCCCGCGTTGGGCAGTTCCTTCAATGTCTCGTCGATGTCCCAGACATCGACATCGAGTCCGCTGTCAAGCAGGTGGCTGGCAACATACCCCTGTACATCCGCTTCCTGCCCCAATGGGCTGGGGCGCCTGACCAGCTCCGCGACCGTTTCGACAATCTCCTCTTCGCGGTTTTCAATCTCTTCCCAGAGCCGCGCGACGGATTTGTCCAGCCCGGATTTGTCGGTCATGGTTCCTCCAGCATCTACCTCAATGAACTCGCGGGAGAGACGAAATGCCTCGCCGCAAGGTTGCCGTGAAATCAGTCGACGTTAGCCGGGCCAATTTCCTCCATCGACATTCAGCGTCTGTTGCGTCATGTAGTCCGAGTCCGAAGAGGCGAGAAATACCGCCGCACCGGTGACATCTTCCGGTTGCTCAATCCGGCCAAGTGGAATTGACTCAGTGAAGCGCCGCTTCGGCTCACCGATCTCCCAACCGAGGAGCTGGGCGAACTGGCGGTCGACTTCCACCCAGAAGGGAGTATCAACAATGCCCGGAGCGATGCCATTGACATTGATATGGTGTGGGGCGAGGGCGAGCGCCATCGACTGGGTCATGCTGATGACGCAGGCTTTACTCGCGCAGTAGGCGAGCACGAGGGCCTCCCCACGGCGACCCGCCTGGGAGGCAATATTGATGATCTTGCCTCCGCGCCCTTGCGCGATCATTTGTCGCGCGGCGGCTTGCGAGCACCAGAGCAATCCCTTGCAGTTGACATCAAACATTGAGTCCCAGTCTTCGTTGGTCGTATCGAGGAATGGGACAATGCGACCGACACCGGCATTGTTGACAAGAATGTCAACCCCGCCGAAGTGCTCGATGGCCGCGTCGACCATTGATTGAGCCTGAGCCTGATCGCGGACGTCCGTTCGCGTCGCCAGTGCCTCGCCGCCCGTTGCCTCGATCTGCTGGGTGACAAGACTCGCGGCTTCCTGATTGAGGTCGGCAACGACGACCTTTGCTCCCTGTCGCGCATAGGCAATGGCAATGGCCTGCCCCATGCCAGACCCGGCGCCCGTGACGATTGCAACCTTGCCTTCGAGCCTCACATTCGTCTCTCCCGTCGTCGTCCGTGCATACGTTCAAGACCCTGTCCGAGCATCACTGTACGCGGTATTGTTCAACAACCGCGTGATTCAACGATATGCCGAGCCCGGGACGATCCGGAAGGCGCACCTTCCCGTCCCTGACGTGAATCGGATCTTCGAGGAGATCGGTTCGCAGAGGATTCGGGTTCTGGTCGAACTCGAGAAGGCCAGCATTGGGCAACGCCGCGATCAGATGCATGTTCGCCACGGATGCGATTGCTGATGAGAAGACGTGTGGGACTACCGGAAGCCCGTGCGCTTCGGCGAGTGCAGCAACCTTGCGGCACGTTGTGATGCCGCCCGTCCAGATGGCGTCCGGTTGGACGATATCGACGGCCCGGCGCTCGATCAAGTCGCGGAACGCGGCCAAGCCAGTTGCCGTCTCATAGCCCGCGACTGGCACGTCAAGCGCAAGGGCGACCTCGGCGCTACCCGTGATGTTGTCCGTTGCTACCGGCTCTTCCAGCCAGTAGATATTCTGATCCGCCACACGGCGCATGAACTGAATCGCGACGGGGGGCGTCCAGGCATTGTTGGCATCGATCGCCAGCCGCGTCTCTGGCCCAATCGCCGCACGGGCGGCCCGGACGCGTTCGACATCTTCTTCAAGCGTGACCGTTGCGAAATCAGGGCGCCACATGTCCGTCAGCGGATTGAGCATGACATCCGGGTTGCGCCCGACCTTGATCTTGACGTGACGAAAGCCTTGATCAACAAAGCCCCCGACTTCTTCGGTGAGGCGGTCCCGGCCTTTGTCACCCGCGTAGAACCCGGCCGATGCATATGCGTCGAGGGTGTCCCGATAGCCTCCGAAAAGACGATACAGTGGTGTTCTGGCGGCTTGGCCGATGAGATCCCACAGTGCTATGTCGACGCCACTGATCGCCTGAAGGAGCATGCCGGACATGCCTCGCTGATGGCCTCGGCGAGCCATCTTCTGCCAGAGCCGTTCAACATGATGCGGGTCTTCGCCCAGGATTATCGGCCGGAGGTCGTCAAGGACGATGCGCTCCATGCTCGCGAGTGACCCACCATAGGCGGCGCACTCGCCGATGCCAACGAGCCCGGCGTCTGTCACGATCTGGACCAGCAATGCCGTACGTTCCGGCATGTAGTGGATGGCGTCGGCCATGGGCGTCGGCATCGAATAGCGCAAGGTGATCGTCAGGATGTCAGTGATTTTCACGTTCGGTCGAACTCCATCCTTGCGGCGACCAGACGATGACACGGCAGGCGATGATCATATCAGCGAAATGACGAAGAGATGGCGACGAACTCAGGAATGCGCCACAGGTCGCAAAGAGCAGGGTGATCCAGACCATGGCCCGCTGATGCCAATCGCTTGACGCCCCGTCTGGCGGCGGTAGTATTCGTTTCGCCGTTCCCTGACGATTCGCGTGTTCGCGTGCAATTCAATCCGGCCCTGCTGGCGTCAATTGGCGCGAATATCCGTGATACAGGGAAACGGTACGAGCCAGCGCGATGCCGTGCTGGCGCTTCAAAGGCGAGCCACTGGCTGGCCGCCCTTGCTTCATGGAGGAGGATCGACGTGAACGAACGCAGAATGACTCGACGCACAGTCATCCGGGTGTCCGCTCTCGGCGTCGGCGCTGTAGTGGCGAATCGCTACTTCGTTGCTCCAGTGTTCGCCCAGGTTCCTCCGCTGGAAAAGAAAGACACGTACACGGTCGGGTTTGCGCAGGTAGGGAGCAACAACCCCTGGCGTCTCGGCGAATCGAAGAGCATGCAGGACGAAGCCGCGCGGCTTGGCTACACGCTGATCGAAACAAACGCCAACGAGGATACGGCCAAGCAGATTGCGGACCTCGACTCGCTCATCGCGCAGGGCGTTGACATTCTGATCTTCCCGCCGCGCGAGTCTCAGGCGCTGGCGCCATCGGTAATGAAGGCCAAGGCCGCTGGCATCCCGGTCATCCTGATCGACCGGGACGTAGATCACAGTATTGCCAAGCCGGGGGAGGACTACGTCACCTTCATTGGCTCCGACTTTGTGGATCAGGGCCGGCGTGCTGCCGAATGGCTCGCCAAGGCGACTGGCGGCGAGGCAAAGATCATCCAACTCGAAGGGACGACCGGCTCTGACCCGGCAATCGATCGCAAGACCGGGTTCGAAGACTACCTGAAGGGCTTGTTCCGGGGCACGCCGACGCCGGACGGTGAGTTCGCCGGCATGGAGATCATCGCGTCGCAGACCGCCGATTTCCAGCGTGATATCGGCCGTGAGGTGATGCAAACCCTCCTGCAGGCGCACCCGGACGTCAACGCTGTCTACGCCCACAATGACGAAATGGCTATTGGCGCAATCGCTGCCCTGGAAGAAGCCGGACGAAAGCCTGGTGAGGATGTGATCATCGTCTCAATCGACGGCGAGAATGCGGCGCTCGACGCCATTCTCGATGGCACGCTCGGCGCGTCCGTTGAGTCGAGTCCCTTCTTCGGTCCAATCGCCTTCGAGACGATGCAGAAGTACATCGACGGTGAGGACATTCCCGACTGGGTGAAAGTCGAAGATCGCTTCTTCGACGAGAGCAATGCCGCGGAGTTCCAAGGCAAGCAGTTTTAGCCGCGGCTCTTGCGGCTGGCGTCATCCCGGCCGCGTTCGGGATGACGCTTCCGTCCTTGCTGCCGGAGATTTCCCGCTCACATGGATGCCGATCGGCAATCTGAACCGCTCCTGATCATTCTCAAGACCTTTCCGGGCGTCGTCGCTCTGGACGGGGCGTCGTTGCGCGTTGCACCCGGAGAGGTTCACGCCATTGTGGGGCAGAATGGCGCGGGGAAGAGCACCCTGGTCAAGATCCTGAACGGTGCGTATCGGCGTGACGCCGGTTCAATCGTGCTAGGCGGCAAAGCCGTTGACTTTCACAGCCCGCTTGAGGCACAGCACGCGGGCGTCAGCACAATCTACCAGGAGATCAACCTGGTCCCGTTTCGTAGCGTTGCCGAGAACGTCTTCATGGGCCGCGAGCCAACCCGCTGGGGGCTGCTCGATCAGGCGAAGATGAACAGGGACGCGGCCGCCATTCTCGCAAGACTGGGCGTTCGGGTTGACGTTCGCCGTCCGCTTGGTTCGCTGAACATCGCATTGCAGCAGATGGTCGCCATCGGCAGGGCGCTTTCAACGGATGCGCGCATTGTCATCATGGACGAGCCGACGTCGTCGCTCGACGAGCGTGAAGTCGGCGTGTTGTTCGATGCCATTCGCGGATTAAAGGCGAACGGCATCGCGGTGATCTACATCAGCCACCGCCTGGATGAACTCTATGCCATCGCTGACCGGGTAACGATCATGCGGGACGGCGCAACGGTCGATGATGTCCCCATTTCGGGTGTCAGCAAGGTCGACCTGGTGGCTCGCATGCTCGGCAAGGAGATTGGCGATGTTCGGCGTTCCGGGGCCACCGGGTTCCGCAACCGGGGAGCGCGGGAGCCAGGTCCGCTGCTGGTAGAGGCAACGAACCTCAGCGGCGATGGCTTGCGCGGCGCCAGTGTTTCGGTACGCGGTGGGGAGATCGTCGGGATGGCGGGCCTCCTCGGCTCAGGGCGCACCGAAGTTGCCCGCGCTATTTTTGGCGCGGATACCGTGAAAGGACAACTCGAAGTCCTTGGCCAACGTGTTCGATGGCGCTCCCCGCGTGATGCCATCCGGGCCGGCCTGGGTCTGTGCGCCGAGGATCGAAAGGCGGACGGCATCATTCCGTACATGTCCGTGCGCGAGAACCTGACGCTGGCAGCGTTGCCTGGCTTGTCTCGCCGGGGCGTTGTCAACCGCACGGAGCAGCGCGCGATCGTCGATCGATTCATTTCACGGCTCGGCATCAAGACGGCGGGGCCCGAGCAGCCGATCCGCGAGCTATCTGGCGGGAATCAGCAAAAGGTCCTGCTCGCGCGCTGGCTCTGCCTGAACCCGTCATTGCTGCTGCTCGATGAACCAACGCGCGGCATCGATGTTGGCGCCAAGGCAGAGATACAAAGCCTGATAGACGAGCTGGCTGACGGCGGGTTGGGCGTCCTCATGATCTCCTCGGAGCTGGAAGAGATAACCGAGGGCTCCGACCGTGTCGTGGTGCTCCGGGAAGGGCGAACGGTTGCCGAATTCATGGCCGCTGAAGTCGACCAGGATACAGTGATGCATGCGATGGCGCACGGCGAAGAACTCGAGGCGCCGGTAGCCCAGGGAACCGGATAGCCGATGACCGCATCTGACCTCCCAGAGCGCGCTCCGTCGAATCCCGGGACGCTCGTTGGCACTGCGCGAGGCCACGATCCGCTGAAGTTCGCGCGGGCATACAGCTCGTTTCTCGCGTTGGCCGTGCTCCTACTCTACAACGTGCTCTTCACGCCGAACTTTCTCTCGTTGGGCACGTTCAACGCCAACCTGACGCAAGTTGCGACAATCGTCATCGTCGCCGTCGGGATGACGTTCGTCATTGCCACTGGCGGAATCGATCTTTCCGTTGGCTCGTTGATGGCAATCGCGGGGTCACTGGCGCCTCTCTTCCTTCTGGAGGCAAACCAGTTCGGCACGCCCGTGGTGGGGCTTGTGCTGGCGCTTCTCGTTCCTCTAGTCGCTACAACCCTTTGTGGCGCGTTCAACGGCGTGTTGGTAACGCGGGTTGGCCTGCAGCCAATCATTGCGACTCTGGTTCTCTACCTCGGTGGCCGTGGCATTGCCCAGTTGATCGTCAATGGCGAGCTGCGCGAGTTCCGCAATCTTGGATCGCCGATGATCGCCAATTTTGAGTTTCTGGGGCTTGGCCAACTCTTCGGTGTGCGATTCCAGATTCTTGTCATGCTGATCGTCGTTGTCGTGGCCGCCTGGGTTTTGCATGCGACAACCTTTGGCCGTTACGTGCTGGCAACTGGCGGAAATCCATCCGCGGCGCGATTGTCCGGCGTGCCAGTCAACCGCACGAAGATGGCGGTCTACTGCATTAGTGGATTCCTCGCCGGACTTGCCGGGCTCATCGTCGTGGCCATCAACAGGTCGTCGGATCCTCATCGGGTCGGCGAGTATATGGAGCTCGACGCGATCGCGGCAGTAGCGGTCGGCGGGACGCCACTCACCGGGGGCAGGGCAACGATCGTCGGGACCCTGGTCGGCGCGCTAATCATTCAGGTCTTGCGGTTCACGCTTATCGCGCACAACATCCCAGACGGCATTACACGAATGGTCATCGCGGCAGCAATCATCATCGCGGTCCTGGCGCAACGCCAGCAATCGACATAAGGGAGCGAAATTGGCAAGCATGGCCGCCAGCGAAACCGGGCAGGTCCACGGATCCCTGAACCGGGACCGAGTGATCAGCGCAATTCAACGGCAAGGGGCGCTCATTGCGCTCCTGGTCCTGATCGTGTTCGGCTCTGTGCGCTATGGACCAAGCTTTTACAGCGTTTACAATATTTTTGACGCTTTCCTAAACAACAATACTTACTACGCACTGATTGCTTTGGGGATGACCTTTGTCATCATCACTGGCGGTATCGATCTCTCCGTTGGTTCGGTCGCGGTGCTGGCTGCCGTCGCCGCGGCCAGGCTCAGCATCTACGGTCTGGCGCCCGCTCTGGCAGGGGCCGTGGCAATCGGGCTGGTTACCGGGCTGATCAACGGAGGCCTCATTGCCCGCTTCGCGCTTCAGCCATTTGTTGTGACGCTGGCCATGTTGCTGGCCGCCAGAGGGGCGGCGCTGACCCTCTCGGGCAACGCACCGGTGATGGTCGATTTCTCGAAAGGCTTTACCGAGTTAGGCATGGTTCATCTCGGACCAGTGCCTCTCCCGGTTGCGATCACGGCGGTACTGTATTTCCTTGGCGCGCTCTTGCTCAATCGGACGCGGTTTGGCCGCCATGTGCTGGCAATTGGGGGCAACGAAGAGGCGGCCCGGCTTGCCGGGATTCCAGTAGGGAGAACGCTTGCCGCGGTGTACGCCATGAGTGGCGCGTTGGCAGGGCTGGCGGGCGCGTTTCTTGCGGCACTCTCCTTCTCCGGTTCGCCAACGGGCGCGCTCGGTTGGGAGCTGTCGGCGATCGCGGCAGTGGTCGTCGGGGGAACGCTGCTGACTGGCGGGGTCGGCTCGGTCGGCAATACCTTGATCGGAGTATTACTGCTGGGGCTGATCTTTGTCACGCTCAATTTCGAGCGCGGTCAAGGTACGTTTCAACTCAACTCTTTCTGGGAGAACGTCATTCGCGGTGCGTTTCTGCTTGTTGTGGTGGTCTTCCAGAGCCGGTTGGCCAGGCGGCTCGAGCGCTTTGGCTGATGGCCGTACCCCAGGGGCTTCAGACAACGAGGGCATAGTTGGAGATTTCAGAACGTCGCAATTGTCTGGCGCTGCGGGTGGGCCCGTTGCGGACCGATCGATTCACTCTCCCGTGCTCCAACGTTTCGCTGGCGATTGAGCGGCCGCGTGATTTTGATCACTTGCTCGACGAGGCCGCCACCGATCCTGAGCAGAACCTCCCGTACTGGGCGGAGATCTGGCCGAGCGGGATTGCCCTGGCATCGACCCTGCTTTGCCAGCCAGATCTGGTGCGTGGTCGGAACGTGCTGGAACTGGGCTGCGGGCTCGGCGTGACGGCGATCGCCGCGCAGATGGCCGGCGCGGTGCTGATGGTGACCGATTATTCCAACGATGCAATTTCGTTGTGTCTGTTGAATGTTCTCACCCATACCGGTACCGAGCCCAGGTCTGGTCAGGTGAATTGGCGCGATCCAGCCCCGTCGTTCATTGATGCCATCGGTAGCGTCCAGGTGATGCTGGCCGCGGACGCGCTCTACGAGGAACGGGATGTTGCGCCGCTTCTTGCGTTGGTCGAATCTGTCCTCCCACGGGATGGCCTGCTCTTGCTCGCGGAGCCGGGCCGCGTACCTGCCTCGCGCTTTCTGACGGCTCTCGCCATGCGAGGCTGGGCCTGTTCCAGTGAGCGCGTCTCTGGCCCCTGGCCAGACCCCGACGACAATCGAAAGGGAGTTGTCGTCGGGGTCCATCTCCTCCGCCGCCCTACGGAAATGGCGGCGGAACACGTCTGGTAAACGCGCATGATGCGCGCGTTACACCGGGCCTCCTGACCTACTCACCCGCCGCATCATCCGGCTCGCCATCGCCGACAACGACGGTCTGGCTCTGCTCGCGCATGAACTGAGGCACGTAGTACGGGCCAAGCCCACCCTTCCCGGTGCTTCCGGAGGCTTTCCAGCCCGCGAACGATTGGCAACCAGGCCAGGCGCCTGTCGTGGCGCCGCCTTTGCGATTGGCGTAGACAACGCCCGCTTCAATGCGGTCAAAGAACTCGTTGATCTCGGCGCGGTCCTCTGTAAAGATTCCGGCGCAGAGACCGTATTCTGTGTCATTCGCTAATTCGAGCGCCTCGTCGAGATCCCTGACCGGAGCCGTCACCACCAGAGGCAGGAAGAGTTCCTTCTTGAATAGCTCGTGATCCGTGGGCAGGCCATCGATGACCGTCGGCGCGACGTACGTGCCCCGGTCGAAGATGCCTCCAGAAAGGCGTTCCCCTCCAGTGCGAATTGTCCCACCTTCAGCCGATTCGACGGCCTCCTGGTAGCGTCGAACCGCTCGCTCGTCGATGACGGGGCCGACGTACGTTTCGCGGTCGGCAGGATCACCGACGACGAGTTCCCGGGTGCGTGCCGTCAGGCGCTCGATGAATTCGTCATAGACCGGCTCTTCAACGTAGACCCGGGAACAGGCAGAACATTTCTGACCCGTGAATCCGAACGCCGAGCGGGCTACCCCCTCGACCGCCTTTGACAGGTCCGCGTTGCGGGTCACGATGGTCGGATTCTTGCCACCAAGCTCGGTAATGCACGGCTTGGCGAACTCCGTCGAAAAGTCCTTGTAAAGGTCCCATCCAACGGCTTTCGACCCGGTAAAGATCACGCCATCGACATCTGGATGCCGGGTGAGTGGCTCGCCAACGTCCTCACCAGACCCACTGACGAAGTTGAACACCCCAGCGGGAACCCCCGCGTCGGCGTAGACGCGAGCAAGTTGGTAGCCAGAGAGCGGCGTGGCAGAGGCTGGCTTGTAGACCACGGTGTTTCCGGCCAGGAGAGCACCGGATGACATGCCAACGCTCAGCGCATGCGGGAAGTTGAAGGGCGCGAGGACTGCCCAGACACCAAATGGCCGCAGGACGGAGCGGTTGCGCTCCGCCGGGTCGAGCGATTCGAGCCGCTGAACGAAACCGTTGTGCTCCTCCATCTGCCTCGAATACTCGTCAATCATGTCGGCGGCCTCTTCGACTTCGCCGATCGCCTCGACGCGGTTCTTGCCGGCCTCGATGATGAGCAGGGCAGCCAGGAGGAACTTCCGCTCGCGGATGATCTCGGCCGCGCGCCGCATGATCTCGACCCGCTCTTTCCAAGGGCGGCGAGACCATGCGGGAAAGGCCGCCTTCGCGGCGGCTACCGCGTCGTTCACGTCGGACTCGGTGCCGACGGCAAAGTGCCCGACAACCATCTCGCGGTCATTCGGTGAGCGAACTTCGAACGTTCCCGCGCCGGTTCTTTCTTCGCCATTGATGATGAGCGGAAAGGTATTTCCGAGAACGGATCGAATGCCTGCCAGCGCCTCGTCAAAGGCCCCGTGCATGGCCTCGACCTGTTCGGGGGTCGACGTATACGTGATCTTGTCAACGGCGGCCACGGCACACTCCTTTGGTATCCGGTACGGCAGGCCGCATGTCGCGGCCGCTTCCGAGTGAAATCCAACAGACGCGGTCAGGTGTATTGGCCGCGAATCTCTACCAGCTCAATGAGGTTGTCAAACGGATCGCGCACAAAAAGCCGCGGTCGATTGTGAATGATCTCGCCCGTGCGCGGCCGATATCCATGTTGCTCCAGCCGAGCGCCAAAGGCTTCGATGTCGTCGACCTCAAGGCAAAGGTGTTGAGCCGCCGAGTTCAGCTTCATGCTGTCTTCCTGAAAAACGTGAACCTCGTCGCCATCGTCGTTGGCCGCAAACCAGACCAGGTTGTTCGAAAGCGTCGATGGCTTGGGAATCTCGCGCATGCCGAGCGCACCGCCATAGAATGCGCGTGCCAGATCTTCGCCGCCAGGCGGCATGGGGACGCTGGTGTGCTGCAGCCGCTTCACTCTTGGCACCTACGAGCTCCTTTCCTTCAACGAGCTTGCCGCGTGAATTTCCGCACAGAGCGCGGTCAATGTCGAGCCGACCGAGGCGCCGTTCTTGCGGCCAGCGTGAGCAAGCATGAAGATGCTCGCTGACATTCTGAATGGAAGCGGAGGTGAGCAGCGGTGACCCAAAGTCTCGATCAGTTTCCGAACCTCCATGTCAGCGGGCATCCGCTGGTTCGCCACAAGATTCGGCTCCTTGCCGACCGCCATACGGACGCCAAGCTCTTTCGCGAGTTGGTAAGCGAGTTGACCTCGCTCATGGTGTACGAAGCAACGGCCGATGTGCCGACTCGGCTGGTCCGGTTCGAAACGCCACTCGAGGAAGCCGAGGGGATTGAGGTGGCCGTGCGCGTCGGGCTCGTGCCGATTCTGCGCGCTGGGCTCGGGATGACTGATGCGGCACTGGCGATCCTTCCTTCAGCCGATGTCTGGCACCTGGGATTTCGCCGCGACGAGGAGACACATCGCCCTGAGAGCTACTACAACCGCCTGCCCGACGCCTGCCCAAACGATCTGGTGCTCGTCCTCGACCCCATGTTGGCAACCGGAGGCTCGGCATCGGCGGCAATTGCGACATTGAAGGTCTGGGGAGCGCCGAGGATCATATTCGTGGGGCTCATCGCCGCGCCGGAAGGCGTCCGGCGACTTCTGGGCGACCATCCCGATGTCGACGTGTATGTTGCTCTGCTCGATCGCGAGCTGGATGAGAACGCATACATTCGGCCTGGACTGGGTGACGCGGGGGACCGGATGTTCGGTACTGAGCCTTCCGCGTGGGATCCGCCATTTTCCTGATCCTTTATCGACTATGCCGTCGGGCCATGCGGAGATGCGGTATGCCGCGAACATCGTAGTTCGGGCCCGCCCGTTCAAAGCCAAGCCGCCGATAGAACGGCTCGGCTGGCGCCTGAGCGGCGAGGTTTACAAGCGGGATGCCCGCTGAATCAGCCGCATCGAGAAGGTATTGCATGACCTCATGCCCAATGTGCCTTCGGCGAAACTCGGGGACTGTTGCCACCCAGGCGATGAGCGCTGGACCTCCCGCGGAAGGCCACGGGGTAATGCGGCCAGTCGATACGGCAAGCGGCGGGATCCCGGTCCCGTGTTTGGGTTGGATGCGGGCGAGCGCGATCAGGCTCCGCGGATCATCCGCGTCAGACACGCTCAAGCCCGCTACATGTTGCTCGATGGCAAAGACACGCCTCCGGATGTCGAGTGCTTCGAGAAACTCCGATTCACTCGCCACGGTGCGGATTTCGACAACGACGTTGCCAGCCCGAACTTCGCGCGAAAGCGCTTCGCGCGGTGGGGCGCTCATGTCGCTGATGCTCCCCGATCGTCCATCATTCGCGAGCGCGCACGTTCAAGGCGATCAACCTGCTGCCGGGTAATGGTCAACGCCTCCCGTGCATTGTCCAACTGTGCTGCCACCCGATTGGGCGCGACGCCGCCGGCAACGTCACGGGAGCGGATGCTCTCAATGGCCGTCAATGGCGGGCGCTCTTCGGCAAAGATGGGATGGACTTCGGCCCATTCTGTATCCGTCAGGTCGGCGAAGGTCTTGCCGGCGGCAATGCAGGTTCCGACCAGCTTGCCGGTAACCTCGTGCGCCTCCCGGAAGGGCATTCCCCGGCGGGCAAGGAGGTCCGCCACGTCGGTGGCAAGGGAGAAGTCAGCAATGGCGGCTTCGGCCATGCGGTCAGCCCGCCATCGAGCCGTGCGAATCATGGGCGGCAGGACGTCGAGCGTTGCCAGAATGGTGTCGACCGAATCGAACAGCGGCTCCTTGTCTTCCTGAAAGTCCTTGTTATAGGTCATGGGCAGACCTTTGGCGGTTGTAAGCAAAGCGATGAGGTTGCCGTAGACTCGCCCTGTCTTCCCCCGAGCCAACTCCGCGACGTCGGCGTTCTTCTTCTGCGGCATGATCGAACTGCCGGTCGAAAAGGCGTCCGACAGATCGAGGAACCGGAATTCGGCTGAGGACCAGAGAACGATTTCCTCGGACAGCCGAGATACGTGCATGGCGATCATTGCGCACGCATAGAGAGCGTCGATGACAAAGTCGCGATCGGCGACGGCGTCGAGGCTGTTATCTGAGGCGGACGCGAAATCCAGGTCGGCGCGGGTCGCTTCCCGGTCGATCGGATAGGTTACGCCGGCCAGGGCGCCTGATCCCAACGGCATGTCGTCGGCGCGTCGATAGGCGTCTTGCACCCGCTCGATGTCTCGTCGGAACATCGCGACATACGCGAGCAAATGATGCGCGAGAAGGATCGGCTGGGCCCGCTGCAAGTGGGTGTATCCAGGCATGGTCACGTCCGCGTTTTCGGCGGCGGTCTCGGCAAGGGCGTCGCACAGGTCGAGAACACCGCGCAAGATCGCGAGGAGGGCGCCCTTGGTCCAAAGCCGCATGTCAGTGGCGACCTGATCGTTGCGCGAGCGGCCAGTGTGCAGCTTGCCCGCGACGCCACCCACGAGCTCCCGGAGGCGTCGCTCCACGCCCGTGTGTACATCCTCGTCCGCGACGCCCAATTGGAACGTTCCGCTGTCGGCCTCGTCAAGGACCTGCCAGAGGCCGCTCTCCAGTTGGGCAGCTTCGGCATGGGAGATGATGCCCTGCTTACCGAGCATCCGCGCATGCGCGATGGAGCCTCTGATGTCTTCGCGGATCATGCGGACGTCAAAGCTGACTGAAGCGTTAAATTCTTCGAGGCGACGGTCTGGCGTGACGGCAAATCGTCCACCCCACGCTTTTGCGGTTCCAGCCTGCCCCAACACCTGCTCCACCTCATTCCGCCAACTCGTGAGCGAGCCGAAAACCATCTTCCAGATTCGCGAGAATAGCACCCGCGCCGGGCGGTGCGGTGCACTATCTCCTGGCGGAACGGTGAATCGAGAGTCGAGGAGTAGCTCCGTGACGACGTTGATCACAGGCGGCAATGGCTGGCTGCCGAGCCATGTTGTTCGCCGACTGGCGAGGGCTGGCGAGCAGGTCATCAGTTTCGACCTGATGGAACCAGACGACATGCTCCGGGATTTCCTCGGGGTGGAAGGCGAGAAGGTGACGTTCGTGTACGGAGACGTCACCAACAGGGACCAATTGAGAGACGTGGCGAGGGCCTTCAACGTCACGAACATCATCAGCGCGTCCGCGATCACCCCTCGGGTCGATCGCGAGCGGCGAGAACCAGAGCGGATAATTGAGGTCAATCTCGGTGGGGTCGTCAACGCGCTCGACGTTGCGCGGTCGTTGCCAAAGTTCCGGCGTTTTGTCCAGATCTCCTCTGTTGCTGTCTTTGGCAACGTCTCGGGCGCTCAGAATCTGAACGAAGATTCTCCCGCCAACGCGACCGATCTCTACGGCATCACCAAGCTGGCCGGGGAACGGGTGGCGCTCCGCTACGGCGAACTCTTTGGGCTCGACGTCGTTGCCGTGCGGCCAGGCAATGTCTATGGCCCGATGGAACGATTGACGCCAGGCTACGCTGGCGCAACCGAGTTGAGAGAAATGCTTCGGCTGCATTTCTCTGGATCGCCGATCACAGTGGCATCGCTCGAAGGGAACTACCGCGACTGGATCTACGCTGAAGACGTTGCGGAAGGAATCGAGATGGCCTGGGCCATCAAGGGCCCCCTCGAGGAGAGAGTCTTTATCCTCTCCGCCGGCGCGCAGCAGTCAGTTGGAGAGGTGTTGACCGCGTTCAAGGAGAACATCCCCGACCTCGAGTTCTTTGAAACCTCCGAGAGCGAGGCGAACTATCCGATCAAGAGCATCGGCGCTGGGCCGCTGCCGTTGAACGACCGGGCTCGCCGAGTGCTCGGCTGGCAGCCTCGGACACGCTTCGACGATGGCATGCGCGAGTACCTCTCGTGGATTGTTACGAATGGTCCCCAATGAGGCACACCAAGTGATTGACCTCACCGCAAGCCCAGTGCTACCGTCGAACCACATTGGCCGGTAGGTGTTGCCGTTCCGGGGGTTTACGTTTCGATGCGCGCCGGTTGGACAGCCAGCATCCTCATCGCCTTCGGCATGTTCGTACACTCCTTCTCGGTGCCTCACGTGGTTGGCGCGCAGGAAAGTCCATATCGCGAACCGGGAACGATCGTCGGTACGACGGGTCTGAACATCCGCGAGTGCCCAGACGTTTCGTGCGGAAGCGCGGGCCTCGCTCAACTCCGCGATCCGGTCATCGTGACTGGGCCGGCAGAGAATGGCTTTCTGCCCGTGCAGTGGGCTGGTAAGGACGGGTGGGCATGGGCACTGTATGTGGCGACTGAGAGCCGTGGAACGCCATACTTGTACATGGGCACGCCGGGCTGCAACCGTGTAGCGATCTTGTTCAACATTGGCATTGGCAGCGAGATGCAGATGCATACGCTGCGCTGGCTGAAGGAGCAGAAAGTGCCCGCGACCATCTTCCCCATGGGATGGTGGGCGCAGGCCAATCCGGACGACATGCGGGAGATGGCGATGCTGGGCTTCGTGATCGGCACGCATGGCGATCGCCGGATGAATCTGACCGGCCATTCCGATGACGAGATTCTGATTGACCTGCGAGACTCGGCCAAGCATATAAAGGAGGTCATCGGCACCGACCCCGATCCGTATTTCACGCCATATGCCGCTGATATGGACGATCGGGTGCGTAGCGTTGTCGCCAACGAGGGTTACCTGCCCGTTGGCTGGGATGTGTCTGCCGATGACTGGGATGTGGACATCACGCCGGAATATGTCTATGACCGTGTAGTGCCGAACGTCGTCGATGGTTCGATCGTCGAGTTTCATCTCGATGGGCCGTCGTCGGCTGAGTCGAGCGCCGTGGCGATCCCCTGGATCGTTTCAGACCTGAAAGAGCAGGGCTTTACGTTCGTCACGATTCAGGAGATGGCACAGCCGTGCGGCGCGGCGACCCCCGTGGCTCTGGCACAGTCGGCCTCGCCTACGCCTGTCGCCTCGCCGAGCGCTGCCAGCCCGACAGCGAATCCCTGATCGCTTCCCAGGACGACGATAGTCGACGTAACACTGTGGTATCCTGAACACCCGTTCGCATTTTCCGCACCGACCCCGTGAAGCGCGAAGAGCTGGCGCAAGGAGAGGGAACGGACGTCGGTGAGTACCCACCCACGAACCTCCACGGTTCCATTTGTCGATCGCGTCAACCAACTGCATGCCGATCTCCTGCGAGAAGGGTTGCACGTTGCCGACATGCGTCGTGCGCCGGCATTGGAACTCCAGTTCGCTGGGGCCGGTGAAATCGCACGGCAAGGAGTGAACTCCAGGGCGGGCATTGAGCCGATTGAAGGACCGATTGCCGCCAGGCGGGTCCCAGAAATCGGATCAAACGAATCGCGGTTGCGGTTCTTTCTCGACGGCGCCCAGCGGACCTTCGCTGTCTGGCGCTGCGGATTGGT
This sequence comes from uncultured Sphaerobacteraceae bacterium, assembly GCA_964434995.1. GTDB lineage: Bacteria > Chloroflexota > Chloroflexia > Thermomicrobiales > UBA6265 > JACCXM01. The sequence continues at coordinate 2,453 of CAYSXO010000019.1, read as the reverse complement.
GCCGGTCGCGGCGACCGTCGTCGCTGCTGGCGTGTTGCGGCGAGACCCAGCCGGAGATGCGACCGTGGCGCCAGGCACCCTCCAAATGGAGCATTGCTGGCTGATTCCGGAAGGCCTTGACCCGCGGGTCGATACGCTTCGCGGCCGCATTGCGGACGAGGATATGAAGGTCGTCGACCCGAGGGAGTCCGAGCGTGGCGGACAGGGCGCCGAAGAGGACATCGACTACGGCCGCTTGCATGAGCTGGCGTACGTGGCCGCGCGCAAAGTTCGCGAAGAAGCCGAGTCCCGCGTCCTTTCCGAATGGGTCACACGACCAGAATGGCGAACTGGCGATGCGTGGATTGTCGTTGACGGCAGGCTGCGCAGGCCCGCGCCAAGGACAATTGGCCTTGTCAAGCAGTTCAGTGATGCGTATTTGACCGGGCGCGATGCGGAAACGCTGCTTGGCCTGCCACCTGGATACCGCACGACCGCGTTTACTCCCGAGAACCGGAAATTCGGGGCGGACTCGGAAGAACGGACGCTCTGGTATCTCCGGCTTTGGGATGCGGATGGCATGGATGCTCGCCATGCGCTCGTTCGCATCGAAGCTCCGGCCAGCGTTTGCACGTCTGATGAGATCGATCGCATTTCGAGCTGGGTTCTCGCCGAGCGCACCCCCAGGGCGACTGGCGATACACGCTGGGCAACGCTTCTCTACCCGGTTCATCTCCTTGAACGCATTCTCAAGCGGCGGCTAGACGCGGACACCCGTGGCTGGCCCAGTGCCTAGGCGGCTCCGAGACAGGAGGCAGCGATGACCGCACCGCTCGAACTTCGGGCGACCGGCGAACGATCCACGAACGGGAACGGGCGCCTGACCGAGGAGCATCCCTCGGCGCAAGGGAAGTTCGCTTCATTTATCGATGCGCGAACCGGGCCGATTGGCCGGGTCGTTGGCAGTGAGCGGGAGCCAGCAGGATCCCATGTGTTTGCCATGTGGGCCTCGGAGGCGGCGACCACGCTCGACGTTGGGCACATCGTTGTTGCCTTCTCCGAGGAGGCAGCCGTCATCGGCGTAATTGACGAGCCGAGGCGCTTCTCCGATCTGAAGAGCTTTCTCGACGACTACTTCGATCGGCGGATGGAAGAGGCGATTGACGCCGACCTTGCCACAAGGCGGCCAGAGATGCTCGTCTTCCTGGTGCGAGTCCTGGCTACCCGGCACATTCGCGACGATGTAGATTCGCACCGTCCTCCTGTCAGCGGTCCTGTCTGGTTTGCGACGCCTGAGGCAATTGACTACGCACTCGGTAGGCGAGATTTTTCCGGCATTCCGATCCCGGCGCTTATGCACACAAACGGAAATGCCGAGCGAGATGACGCGGGCGAGCCGAAACTGAACGGCGCGGGGGATGTCGTCTTTCAGCGTTCACCCATTTGGCTTGACAGCGACTATCTCCTTGGGCCGGAGGCCGGTCACGCGAACTGGACGGGGCAGTCTGGTTTGGCCACGAAGACCAGCCATGCCGTCTTTCTGCTCAGCGCAGTCTTCCAGAAGCTCCAGGCGGAGGGCAAATCTGTCGCCGCGCTCATGTTCAACGTCAAAGGGCCAGACCTCCTCTGGCTCGACAAGCCAGCGAGCCCAGATCCGGATCTGGTTGAAGCGTACGAGGCGGCGGGATCGAAATCGCTGCGCCCGGAGGATCTGGATGCGTATGACGCGCTTGGCCTGACGCCGGGGCCCTTCGAGAATTTCCGCATCTTCGCGCCGTTCAAGCCGGGGCAGGCTCCGGGCGGTCGTGATGCGCTTGACGTCCAACTGGACCGGCTGACCGGCTCGTTTCCCGGTTCACTCAACACCGACCGTGACAACCCAACCGAGGCGAATGGTGTCACGTTTCCCGTGCTTTGGTCGCTTGAGCCGCTTCTCTGGATGCCACACAAGGTCTTTGACTATGGGGATCTGGACGACAAACTGAGCGGTTTCATCTATGAATTGCGCTCGTCTGGTGTCGGATCGATGAATCAATTTGACGGCAAGATGGCCGAGATCGACGCCTACTTTGAAGAGGATCCGAGCCGAACAGAGTGGCATGGGCACCACAAGTTCACGATCCAGAAGGCAAGAAATCGGTTTCAAGGCCTCCCGGACAAATTTGGTGGTCTGCTCTCGCGAGGCATGGTCGAGTATGGAGTGCTTCCCAAGGTTGACGGCCCGTTCACCGACCAGGAGCTGCGTGTCGTCGACATCGCGGACTGCAATTCCAACGTTCAGGAGTTGCTCGTCACCAGGGTCATTGAGCGTGTCTGGAAGATGGCTGAACAGCAAGAGCTTGGCGTGGAAACCGTGGTGATCTTCGTCGATGAGCTGAACAAGTACGCTCCAGTGGGGGGGCAAGGTGGCCTGCGCGATACCTTGGTCGACATTGCCGCGCGGGGCCGGCACTTGAATGTCGTGCTTTTCGGAG
>CAYSXO010000018.1:21832-28814 GCA_964434995.1 uncultured Sphaerobacteraceae bacterium | reverse complement strand
CAACCCAGAACCCGGAGGCATGCACGGCAAGCTCCGCGCCACGAATGATGACAACGGCGAACCAGATGAAGAATGCGATGGGAACGAGTGATCGAATGGCCGTGGAAGCCCGGTCTCCAGCGCGCGTGTTGACAAGCCCTTCGGGAAGGGCCTTCATGCTCTCGTAAAGCAATCACTCACCAAAGGGATGTACAGGAGCATTCAGGCTCTCGTCCCATGACCCATGACGCCGAGCCACCCTGCCACGACTGACGTGAATGGTAACGGTTGGCGAGGGAGCGATGGACGCGACGCCGGTAACCGCGGCCAAGCCTGTCCAGGTTTGGCCGCGATTGCGAACGCTTTCCGCAAGATCAGCCACCTCAGACGCAATAACTAGAATACGCGGCTGAGAGAGTTCGTTCAGTAGAGATTTGCGAACGTGAAGGCATGATGGACCCTGAGAGAACGAGCCGAGCGTTGGTGAGACGCCTGCTGACCACCATTCCCCAATGCGCGGCCGGACAGTGTTGGCAACGAAGGCTGACTGGAACGCCTCCGGCGCGCACGTGCTGACCCGATTGCGCGCGGTGGCCTCGGCTCTCACCCTTGGCCATCAGTCGTCCTGGTCCACCAACCGCCAGATTGCCAGCGCGGCACTCACGGTCGGCGTGGCCACGGCGTGTGTCTCGCTCATTTCCATGGTCCGCGAGCTCATCGTTGCCGCATCGTTCGGGACGGGCGATGTGCTGGATGCGTTCATTGTGGCCATCGTCGTTCCCTCGTTCGTCATTAACGTGTTTGGAGGGTCGGTCGCCTCGGCCCTGATTCCCACATGGGTTCGCGTTCACGATCAGGAAGGGCCAGCAGAGGCTCAGCACGTCCTCTCGAGCATTGTCGCGCTCGGGACGTCCCTGCTCATCGGCGTGTCGCTGGTGTTGGCCCTCGCGAGCTCGGCAGTCGTTCCTGTGGTCGCCTCCGGGTTCAGCGCCGAGAAGATGCAGCTTACCCAACGCCTCTTTCTCATCTTCCTGCCGGCGATCCTTTTTGGCGGGCTTGCAGCGATCTGGAGCGCGGTGCTCAACGCGAAGGATCGCTTTGGCCTGGTCGCATACTCGCAGGCGCTGATTCCGGTGGCCACCATTTGCGCGTTGATCGTTGGTGGGCAGTGGGGAATCTACGCCCTGACAGCTGGCGTGGTCGTGGGCTACGCGCTGCGGTTGGCGGCGTTGGGTTGGGAGTTGATACGGCTGGACGTCGCAATCTGGCCGCGATGGCATGGCATCACCGCGCCTGTCCGCCAGGTTGTTTCGCAGTACATGCCGCTCATCGCCGGAGTCGCCCTCCTGAGCAGTTCGGCAATCATCGATCAGGCGGTTGCGGCAACCCTGCCGCCCGGCAGCGTCGCCACGCTCGGATACGGAACGAAGGTCGTGGCGCTGGCGACAGGCCTGGGCGCGGCGGCGTTGGGCACGGCTGTACTGCCGTTCTTCTCACGCATGGTGGCGGCGGGCAATTGGAACCAACTCCGCCATTCCCTGAGAACCTTCTCCATGGTGATCCTGGCCATCGCGCTTGCCGGCGTGGCGGTGTTAGGCCTCTTCTCGGTCCCGATTGTTTCTTTCCTCTTCGAGCGTGGCGCATTCACGCAAGACGACACGCTCATGGTTGCCCGGGTGCAGACGCTCTCGGCGCTGCAACTCCCCTTTTTCGGGATTGCCATCCTCTACTCGCGGGTCATTTCGTCACTCGGGGCCAACCGCCTCTTGCTCTGGCAGGCGGCGATCTGTCTGCCCGCCAACGTCCTGCTCGACATCATCCTTTCCCGGTACTTCGGGGTCGCGGGGATCGCGCTGGCGACCGCCGGCATGTATGCCATCGCGCTGGTCTTTCTGGTCATCGTGGGCCGCCGCGAGCTTGCCAGGGCATCAGGATGAAGCGGTGAGCCACCCGAACTCGAGCTGATTGTCACGCGTTCTCGGGAACTATCCTGGCTTCCGCGCAATGCAGACCACATACGGCGACGTCAGCCGGTTCGGCCTGGCCGATGCCTTGATCCGGTCGAGCAGCAGGAACGGCATGGACAGGGCTGTGGAGGCCCGGCTGATCGCCCAGTAGAAGCGGCTATCCTGCCGGCAGCAGAAATTCACGGTGACAAAGCCACCGCCTATGAAGTAGCGGCTTGCCTTCACGTCGAGTCCCGCGCGCTGGTGAGCCGCGCGGAGCGAACGGCGGTCCAGCACGTTGTGAACGTCGTAGATATTGCGGCAGACCCGCTTCTGCAGGAAGCCGCCGATGCCCAGCAAGTTGGGCACGATCGAGATCATGACGCCCCCAGGGCGGAGAAAGCGCGCGAAGGCCTCCACGCAATCGGCTGTATCGGCAAAATGCTCAATGACCCCAAAGGAGAGGAGCGCATCGAACTGGCCGATCAGCTCCCCGGGCGGCGCGAAGAAATCGGCGCAGAGAATCTGGCCATCGACGCCCGCCTGTTCGAGAATTGCTCGTGCCTGAGCGCAGCCAAGCTCCGAGTAATCGATCCCGGAAACCGTGAACCCATACTCCCGTGCGAAATACGGCAGCCAGGTGGAGCGCGCTGCGCCGACTTCCAGAAATCGCTTGCCCGTGCGGTCGTCGCCTGCAAAGAGCCGCGCGAACAGGCCGTGGAATGCCATTTCGGCGTAGGTGTGGCGGTTTCGCGGGCCGGGGGTAAAGGGCTCGGGGATTGACTGGCCGGTCCAGACGTGGTCCCAATACGATCTGCCAGCCAAGTCGACGTGTTCGAGGTTCAGTGCACTCGGATCAACACTAGCCAAGCCACACTTCCGTTCGATGCGCTACGAGGAAGGACCGTCTGCCTTTCGCGCCGAACTATGCAACAAGCCGGGTCAATGCGGCTTCCGTCCTGCGAGCCAGAATCTCCAGGCCGAACTCCGAGACGATCCGTTGGCGGGCGGCCCGACCGAGAGCCGCCCGCCCGTCTTCGGAACGGTCCAGCAGGGATCCCCACGCCGCCGCTATGGCCGCGGGATCGCCGGGAGGAACGACGAGGCCGGTGTCGCCCACGAGGAGCGCCGAATCGCCAACGTCGGTGACGACGCAGGGCACGCCACAGGCCATTGCCTCGCCGACCGCGTTCGGAAATCCCTCGCTGGTCGATGTCAGCGTGGCGATATCGAACGCGTTATGCGCGGCGGCGGTGTTGCCCATCTCGCCTGTCCAGACGAGACGATCCGAAATTCCGAGACTGTCGCCGAGCCGGCGAAGCTCCGCCGTGTAGGCCTCCGTACCCCCGCCGACACAGACGAACCAGACATTGGGGCGTTCCGCGGCCAGCAGCGCGGCGGCGCGCAGGAAGGTTGGATGGTCCTTCACTGGAGTGATTCGGGCGACGAGTCCAACCACGATTGCCTCGGAAGGGATGCCCCAGGTCTCGCGCATCCGCTGGCCCAATGCATGGTTTGGCCAGAATCGCTCCCCATCGAAGCCATTCGGGATGACGATCGTGCGGTCTCCCGCATCACCGTCGGCGACATACCGGTCCTTACCGGCATGAGAATTGGCGATGAAGGCATCCGCGAATCTGGACAGGGCGGACGAGGCGCGAAAATGCCAGGCCGAAACCCGGTCAACGTACGAGAGGTCGACGTTCGAGGAGCGAATGCCCCAGACGACTTTTGCCCCGATGAGCTTGCCGAACAGCAGCGCGAGCTCGTTAGCGACGTCCATGTACCCATGGACGATGAGGGGCTTCTTGTGCCGCAGGATGCGCCATAACCGCCTGAGCGGTCTGATGTAGTCACCGCGGCCCTGCTTGCGGAGCGAGAGGATCTCAACGCCTTCGAGGCCCGCGATAGCGCCGCGCAAGGCGCCGCCGTCGTAGACCGTGACCACGGTCACGTCGAAACGGCGCTTGTCCATCGCCTGGACGAGGAGCGTCAACTGCCGCTCCGCTCCACCCCGGTTGAGACTGCTGATCAGGAAGAGGACCGATATCCTGGGCAGGTGAACGGTGGCAATGGGCGGCGGGGCGACGACCTGAGTCTGGTCATGGAGGGCCTCCTCGATTCGAGGACTGAGGAAGGCAGCTGACGATTTGAGCTGACGTTCACTGACATCCATGGTTGGCGGAACCACGCACCAATCCCTTCCATCTCAGGGCGCATGCAGGTTCCATCCAGGCATTGAACGTGAACTAACGAGGTAGTAACTGCATGAAAAGAGGCTAATGAACGAGCCGAACCATAGCACGTTCTGTCGATCGGGCAAGGGCCTCGACGCTGTAGTGCCTGATCATTCGCTCGCGAGCCGCGGCTCCGAGTTCTCCCTGTCTGTGAGGTGAGAGGTCGAGCAGCGCCGACCAGGCAGCCGCGAGGGCGGCAGGATCGCCAGGCGGGACGACGATCCCGGTGTCGCCGACGAGAAGCGCTGAGTCCCCGACATCCGTCACCACGCATGGCACGCCACAGGCCATCGCTTCGCCAATCGCGTTGGAGAATCCCTCGCCGAAGTTTGCCGCCGAGGTGGCGATATCGAGCGCATTCTGGACGGAGGGCATGTTCGCGAGCTCGCCAGCCCACACCAGGCGCGCGCCCAGGCCAAGTTCGTCGCCAAGCGCCGTCAGACTCTGCCGGTACGGCTCGCGGCCGTCACCAACGCAGACGAACCGGACATCGTCGCGTTTTGCGGCGAGGAGCGCGGCAGCACGGAGAAAGGTGGTGTGATCCTTCATGGGATCGATGCGGGCGACGAGCCCGATGAGGAGAGCGTCTGGTGGGATCCTCCACGCTTCACGTATCCGATTGCCGGCGTGCCGGTCAGGACGGAACCGATCCGTCTCGAAGCCATTGGGGATGACGATCATGCGTTCACCCGCGTAGCCGCTGGCGAGGTGGTGATCCCTGCCGGCAAATGAGTTGGCGATGATCAGGTCCGCAAAACGAGATAGTCGCGCTGATAGGTGGAAGTGCCAAGCGGAAATGCGGTCGTAGTGCGAGAAATCAATGTTCGACGCGCGAATACCCCAAACCGCCTTTGCCCCGATGCGCTTGCCGAACAGGAGCGCTAGCTCGTTGGCCGAGCCCATGCAACCATGCACGATATGCGGATGCTTCTGCCGCAGGATGCGCCACAACCGCAGCAGGGGCTTGAGGTAATCGCCGCGGCCCTGCTTGTGGAGCGAAAGGACCTCGACCCCCTCGATGCCCTCGATGGCGCCGCGCAAGGCGCCGCCGTCGTAAACGGTGACCACGGTGATGGCGAAGCGGGCGCGGTCGAGGGCACGCACCAGCAGGGTCAACTGCCGTTCCGCGCCGCCGCGGTTGAGCGCGCTGATCAGAAAGAGGACGCGAATCACCGCTTGCGCATTACGAATTCGTTGCACCCGAGGCCGCCGCCGCATGTCTTGAGCCTTTCGAGGGCGAAGCCGCGATCCCGGTAGAGTGCAAATACAGCCTCGGGCTTGGCGACCTCGAATGGATAGCCTCCCAGCCAGTCATGCCAGTCGTGCACCCTGGACATCCCGCGGGATTTCTTGTAGTTCAGATAGCCGCGGATCGGATTCGTCCGATGAATGGCAGAAGCAAGAAGATCGCGAAGGATGAAATAGGGAATGAAGATCGCGGTCACGATGCGCTGGCCAGTCTTTCCCCGGTTGTAGAGACGCTTGATTCTCGTCCAAATCCGGGAGAACAGACCCTGATCATTGTAGATGCTGATGAACAGGATGCCTCCTGGCGCGACAAGAGACGAGATGTTCGCAAGCGCCGTCCACATGTTGCCCGTATGGTGCAGTACGCCCCAAGAATAGACGACATGCCACTGACCGAGGTTCTCCAGGTAGTCCGTGGAAAGCGCATCGCCGCGCTCGATAGTCCAACGGGGATCGTCTTTGAAGTAGCGACGCTTCAACTCATGCGTGCAGGCAACGCTTTGTGGATCGAAATCGAACGAGTGGACACGGTCGGCCCCCAGCCGCATAGCCGCCAAGGAGAAGAGCCCGCTGCCTGAGCCGACGTCGAGGAATGTCCGCCCGCTCAGCGACGAAACCCCCAGCATTTCCCGTAGCGACCGTTCTGCTTCGCCAATGCGCTCCTCATCGAGGACCGAGAGAAAAGCCAGCCAGTTCTTGCCGAAGGCAAAGCGCTGGTCCAGCAACATGATGCTGGTCGATGTGCTGGGTTGCTCGGAAACGCTTGCTGATGATTCGACGCTCACGACATGCTCCTGCAATAGTTAAGAGGCCAGTGCCATCCGAGTCAGGTCGCCTGCTCGAGCGACCTGGCGCCGACATCGGGATTGGTTCAGGGGTACTCGATCACGACTCGTTCGCGCAGAGCTCGTACGTGTTTCTATGCTACCCCGCGTGAACCTATCATGAATGGAAGGAACGTCAATCGGCGTGATCAGGGTGCTGCACGTCATCACCGGGTTGGATACCGGCGGCGCCGAGGTAATGCTCCTGAAGCTCGTGGAGCGGTCTGATCGGTCGCGATTCAGCCATCGGGTGGTCTCGATGGCGCGGCCTGGCGCCATTGGCCGGCAAATCGACGACACTGGAGTGCCAGTCTCCACGCTCGAAATGGACTCGGGCGTTCCGGACCCTCGCGGTTTTGCGCGGCTCATGGCGATCACCCGCCGGGTAGCGCCGGATGTCATCCAGACATGGCTCTATCATGCCGACCTCGCGGGTCTCGCGGCAGGCAGGGCCTTCCGAACACCGGTCGTCTGGAACTTGCGGAGCTCATCGCCTCTGACGGACCTGAGCAAGAAGACGGCGATGGTCGTTCGTGCCTGTGCCCGGCTTTCGCGGCTCCCCGAGGCGGTGGTCGCGAATTCAGAGGCTGCCAGGACGGCACATGAAGGATTCGGATATCGGCCGCGCGTGTGGGAGATCATCCCCAACGGCTTCGATACAGATCGCTTCCATCCGAGTCGGGCCGCGCGCGCCAGCGTCAGGCAGGAGCTTGGAATCGAACTAGAGGCAACAGTGATTGGCCTGGTG
>CAYSXO010000018.1:12895-21822 GCA_964434995.1 uncultured Sphaerobacteraceae bacterium | reverse complement strand
CTCGCTTCGATCCGATCAAGGACCATCACGTCTTCCTGACCGCCGCTGGCATGATGCGCGCTGCGGCGAACATGCATTTCCTGTTGGTCGGCTCTGGCGTGACAGCGGAGAACGGGCAGTTGCGAGTCGCTATCGAGGAAGCGCGACTCCGCGATCGGGTCCATCTCGTTGGCGAGCGGCAGGACATCCCGCGGTTGACTGCCGCGCTCGATGTGGCCACCAACTCATCGTATGGCGAGAGCTTTCCAAACGTCATCGGTGAGGCGATGGCGTGCGAGGTCCCCTGCGTGGTGACGGACGTCGGCGATTCCGCGCGCATCGTCGGGGAGACGGGCCGCGTCGTGCCGCCGCGCGATCCCCTGGCCCTGGCATCGGCATGGCAGGAATTGATTGATCTCGGCGAAACGGGCCGCCAGGAACTGGGTCGAAAGGCGCGGGAGCGCGTCGAGTCGCTGTATAGTCTCGACAGTGTTGTGCGGCAGTATGAAGCCCTCTACGAGAGACTGGCCCGGAGTCGATAGCCGCCAGACCGGGAAGGGAAGGCCATGTGCGGGATCACCGGGTTCTGGCAAGCGTCCGGCGCGTCCGATGCCGAGCTGCGCTCGCTGGCGCGCCAGATGGCGTTCCAGATGGAACATCGCGGTCCGGATGACGCTGGCGAATGGTCCGACGAGCGGATCGGCGTCGGCCTTGGGTTTCGCCGCCTGGCAATTGTCGATCTGTCCCCGACGGGTCATCAGCCGATGGCCTCCGCAAGTGGCCGCTACATCATCATCTTCAATGGCGAGGTCTACAACTTCTCAGCGATCCGGCCGGATCTGGAGCGCCTCGGTCACCGCTTCAGGGGAACGTCGGACACCGAGGTGATCCTGGCGTCCATCGAGCAATGGGGCCTGACCGGCGCCCTGGAGCGCTTCGTCGGCATGTTCGCCTTCGCCGTCTGGGACCGGCAGGAGCGGGCGCTGCATCTGGTACGCGACCGGCTCGGCATCAAGCCGGTCTACTATGGTTGGATCGGCAACACATTCCTCTTCGGCTCCGAGCTCAAGGCGCTGGCGGCGCACCCCGATTTCCGGGGGGAGATCGACCGCGACGCGCTGGCGCTCTACATGCGCCACGGATACGTCCCTTCACCCTATGCCATCTATCGCGGCTTTCATAAGCTCCCGCCCGGTTCGGTGCTTACGCTGAGAACCGCGGACGATACGAGCGCCGCGCCGGCGCCCTTCTGGTCGGCGCGGGAGGTGGTCGAGCGGGGGAACGCCGATCCGTTCATGGGAACCGCCGCCGAAGCGGCAGACCGGCTCGATACCCTCCTGCGCGATGCCGTGGCCTTGCGGATGATCGCCGACGTCCCCCTCGGGGCCTTTCTCTCCGGCGGGATCGACTCCTCGGCCGTTGTGGCGCTCATGCAGACGCAGAGCCAGCGGCCAGTGAAGACATTCACCATCGGCTTCCACGAGAAGGCGTACGACGAGGCCGCGCACGCGGCGGAGGTTGCCCGCTGCCTCGGCGCCGATCACACCTCGCTGGTGGTGACCCCGGAGGAGGCGCGAGCGGTCATACCGCGCCTGCCAGTCATGTTCGACGAGCCGTTCGCGGATTCCTCGCAGATCCCCACGTTCCTCGTGTCGCAACTGGCTCGGCAGGAGGTGATCGTCAGCCTCTCGGGCGACGGCGGCGACGAGCTCTTCGGCGGCTACAACCGCTACTTCTGGGGGGAGCGAATCTGGAGCAAGGTAGGCCGGATGCCGTCGCCCGCGCGCGCCGTGGGCACGCGCGCTCTGACCGCGCTTTCGCCAACCCAGTGGGATCGCCAGTTCGCGCGGCTAGATCCGTTGATGCCCGCGGGTCTCCGGCAGCGCACGCCAGGCGACAAATTGCACAGGCTGGCCGAGGTGCTGGCGGCCGAGAGCTCCGAACAGCTCTACCATGGCCTGGTTTCGCACTGGAATCCCCCTGATGAGGTGGTCATTGGCGGCCACGAGCGGCCAACCGCGATGACCGACCGCTCCCGCTGGGCCTCGTTGACAGAGTTCACGCGGCGCATGATGTTTCTCGACCTGATCAGTTACTTGCCGGACGACATCCTGACCAAGGTGGACCGGGCCAGCATGGCCACCAGCCTGGAGGCGCGGGTGCCGCTCCTCGATCATCGGGTGGTTGCCTTCGCGGCTTCAATTCCCATCTCCATGAAGATCCGCGACGGGCAAGGGAAGTGGCTGTTGCGGCAAGTCCTCTACCGGTATGTGCCCCGCGATCTGGTTGAGCGGCCAAAGATGGGATTCGGTGTCCCGATCGATCTCTGGCTGCGCGGGCCGTTGCGCGAGTGGGCCGCCGAACTGCTCGACGAGCGGAAGCTGCGTGCCGAGGGTTATCTGAACCCGGCGCCGATTGAGCAGAAATGGCGGGAGCACCAGTCGGGAACCCGAAACTGGCAGTACCACCTCTGGAACGTGTTGCAGTTTCAGGCGTGGCTGGAGCGCCAGCCCTCGCCGCATGTGGCGACAGTCGCCTTGGGCTAAATCTGCCTGGTCGGCCCTGCGAGGTCCTCGTTGTGGGACCAAACATGCGTGGAGGCTGCGAGACGGCCGTTTGGCTCCCTGGTGCTCGATGGTGACGACTAGCCCGCTCGTTGAAGAAGATTTGTGCCCATGCGCTTGATCCGCGTCCGCCTTCGCCGTTCCAGCGGGCGCGCGGTCTGGCCCGTTTCGGTGAGATCGACACGTTCGAGCAGAATGAGCGCCGCCAACGCGGCGCCGCCGAAGAGCGCCAATGCCATGGCGACCAGTCCCAGGCTTGGTAGGGAGATTGCCAGAAGTGCCATGACGCCGCAGAAGATCGCTGCCAGATAGATGGCTCCCACGGCCTGGCGGACGCTCAGGCCGAGGCACACCAGGCGGTGCGAAACATGGTCGCGGCCACCGCTGGAGATGGGCACGCTCCGCCGGAGGCGGGAAAGTGTCACCACCGTCGTGTCAAATATCGGGACCCCGAGGATAAGAATCGGGACGATCCAGGTGCGAACGGGCTCGATGCCGGTGAAGCGCAGCTTGAGTGCCAGGACGGCGAGCATGAACCCGAGCAGCAGGCTGCCCGCGTCGCCCATGAAGATCGTCGCAGGATTCCAATTGAAACGCAGGAAGCCGAGGATGGCGCCAAGCAGCACTGCCGCGACAATCGAGACCCAGATCTGGCCGTGAGCAATGGCCAACAGGGTGAAGAAGGCGCAAGCGATGGCGGCTACGCCAGCAGAGAGGCCGTCCATGTTGTCGAGCAGATTCATGGCGTTGCAGATGCCGACAACCCAGAGGATGGTTGCGGCCGCGTTCATCCACGCGAAGGGCAGGATCGTGACGCCCACGCCGCCGACGACGAGCAGGAGGGCCGCGACGATTTGCGCCAGAAGTTTCGGCAGGGGAGCCATGCCGCGCCGATCGTCGATAACGCCAACGATGAGCAGGATCGTCGCCCCCGCGAGGACCACCACCCCTTCCTCGACGACCGTCCGCGAATTGGCGATGGGTAGGGCGATCAGGAAGGCGAGGTACATGGCCACCCCACCCAGGAGCGGAATGGGACTGGCATGGACCTTGCGGCGACTTGGCTGGTCGAGCCAGTTGAGGCGGCGGGCTGCCCCCCGCGCGGCATACGTGCCCGACAGCGAGAGGAGCAGCGCGGCGACGACCGCAAAAAGCAGCGGCGAACTCACCTGCCCTCCCCCTCCCCGTCCCGTTTCCCCGGACTGATGCCCGCGCCGGTCAACAGCCGCTGATAGAGACCATCGATGTCTCCCACCAGGCGGCTTGCCCGATGCTGCACGAGCACGCCCTCTCGTGCTCGTGCCGCCATGTTCGCGGTTGCCTCCTGCTCACGCAGGAGCGCAAGAATCGCTGCCGCCAGCGATTCTGGATCGCCGGGTGATGCCAAGCGGCCGGTCACGCCATCCGTGATGAGATCGGGTACCCCTCCGACCCGAGTCGCAACGACCGGACAGCCGGCGGCCATGGCTTCGATAAGTGACGCGGGGGTACCCTCATTATCCGACGAGATCACGACCGCGTCCAGATCAGCATAGACACGTGGCAAGTCGCGACGCCAGCCCACGAAGATCGTCCGGGATGCGATGCCGAGTTCCCGCGCGAGCTCTTCGAGCCTCGGGCGCAGCTCGCCATCTCCAACGAGCGCCAGATGGAGGTCCGGCTCCTCGTCTTTCGCCAATGCCACGGCCTGGAGGAGGAGCCGGATGTTCTTGATCGGGACCAGCCTCCCCACCGCGCCGATGAGACTGGCTGACTCCGGAACATTGATTGACCGGCGGAAGGCGCCTGTGCCGCGCGGCTGCCCTGCAAAGGGCTCCAGGTCGAAGCCGAGCGGGATGACCTCGATTTTCTCCGCGCCGGCAACTCCGAAGCCGGCGATCTCCTCACGCAGCCGCGGGCTGATTGTGATCAGGCGAGTGCTGAGACGCGCGCCGAACCGTTCCATGGCGAGGAAGACGCGTGTCTTGCGCGGCGAGAAATAGCCGTGAAAGACATGGCCATGAAACGTGTGAAGGACGATCGGAACACCCACGATCCGCGCTGCCAGCCTCCCGACGAACCCCGCCTTTGCCATATGCGTGTGGACAATGTGCGGCCGCTCGCGATGCATCAGGCGGACAAGCGTGAGAAACGTTGCCAGATCGCGTGCGGGCGAGATTTCTCGAGCCAGCTCGGGGATCTCAATGAGCCGCAATCCGCGGCTGGTGGCAAGATCGCGCAGGCTCCCTTCCGTCACGCCCTCGCTTCCGCAGACCAGAAGGGTTTCATATCGCTCCGGATCGAGGCCGGCATTGAGCAGCACGACGTGAATGGACGGCCCACCGACGTTCATGCGGGAAATGATGCGCATGATCCGGATTCGACCGGCGCCAGATGACTGACTCACGGCGATCCTCGACAGGTCAGCCTCTGCTTACGAATGCGCCGTCGCCCCATTGCCGGCCCGTAGATGGTCGCGCATATGGTGGAGCATTTCATCGAGCGACGTCTCGGGCTGCCAACCGATCAGCGCGAGAATGCGATCGGTGTTTGGTACGCGGCGCTGCATGTCCTCGAAGCCGGGCGCGTACGCCTCTGTGTATGGCACGTAGAGAAGCTGGGAATCGCTCTTGACAATCTGCTTGATCCGTTCCGCCAGTTCGCGAATGGTGATCTCCTCGCCACCGCCGATGTTGTAGGTCCGTCCCGGCGCCTCGGGGTGCTCGGCAAGGCCGACGATGGCGCGGACCGCGTCGCTCACATCGCAGAAGCAGCGCCGCTGGGTTCCGTCGCCATAGATCGTTATTGGCTCGTTGCGCAGGGCTTGCCCGATGAAGCGTGGAACCACCATGCCGTACCGGCCAGTCTGGCGCGGGCCAGTCGTGTTGAAGAGCCGGAACGGGACCACCGGCATTCCATGTTCGTGGTAATAGGCGAGGCCGAGAAACTCGTCGACCATCTTGCTGGCGGCGTACCCCCAACGGCTCTTGCTGGTCGCGCCGAGAACGATGTCATCGTCCTCGGCGAAGGGAATCTTGCTCCCCTTGCCGTAGACCTCGGAGGTGCTGGCGATGAGGACCCGGCTGCCGTAGCGAAGCGCCGCGCGCAGGACCGATTCAGTCCCCATCACATTCGTCTCGATCGTGTAGGCCGGCCGCTCGACGATCAACTCCACGCCGACGGCGGCGGCCAGATGCACGATGACGTCTGCTTGCGAAGCGAGCCGGTCGAGGACGATTTCGTCCGAGAGGCTGGCGCGGGCGAAATGAAATCGGGGATGACCGATGAGATGCTCAATGTTCTCCATCCTCCCGGTGGAGAAATTATCGAGACCAAGGACGCGGTCGCCTCGCGAGATGAGCGCGTCGCAGAGGTGCGACCCGATGAATCCGGCGGCGCCGGTGACGAGCCAGGTTGCTGGTTCGACTGCTCCCTGCCCGCGCGAAAGGCTCTGCATTGCGGCTATGGCTCGTTTCTGTCCGCGGTGCGCGGCGCGCCGAGTTTGACAATCCGGGCGCCGCGCTGGCGGACTTCTGGAGGAACGTTCTTCGTGGCATTCCGCGCGTCGACCACCAGCCGCGCGTTCTCGACGACCCAGTCCCAGTCGAACAGGCGATGATTGGTGGCGATCACGACGCAATCGACTTGCTGGAGGGTCGCCGCATCGAGGGGGACGCTTTCCAACGTCTGGCCAGCGACGGTGATCCACGGCACAAAGGGGTCATGGTACCGGGCGTTCGCCCCCGCGTTCAGGAGGCCAGCCAGGGAGATGGCCGCTGGCGATTCGCGCACGTCGGCTACGTTCGGCTTGTAGGTCACGCCGAGCATGAGAATATTCGCCCCGCGTAGGGCCTTGCCCATGTCATGCAGCGCGGCAGCGGCCAGATTGACGAGATGCCCCGGCATGGCCCCATTGATCTCCTCGGAGAGGCCAATGAAGCGGGCATCGTGGCCGGTCTGCTTCAGTTTCCAGGCGAGGTAGTGCGGCACGATCGGGATGCAGGGGCCGCCGAGACCGGGGCCCGGGTAGAACGGCATATACCCAAACGGTTTGGTTGCCGCGGCGTCGATGACTTCCCAGACGTCGATTCCCAGGTGCTCGCAAATGAGCGCCATCTCATTGGCGAATGCGACGTTGATCTGCCGAAAGGTATTTTCCATCAGCTTCGCCATCTCGGCGATCCGAGGGGAGGAGACGGGCACAACGTCGTCAACGATCGTCTCGTAGAGCGCGGCCGCCAGCTCTCCGCACGCCGGGGTCACCCCGCCGATCAGCTTGGGGGTATTGCGCGTCCCGAACCGCTCATCGCCCGGATTGACACGCTCCGGGGCGAAGGCCAGGAAGATATCCTTGCCAATCGTGAAACCCTGTTCTTCGATGATTGGCTGCACGAGCTCTTGTGTTGTGCCAGGGTACGATGTGCTCTCGAGCACGATGAGTTGGCCGGGGCGCAACCATGGCGCGAGGCTCCGGGTAGCGCCGGCGATGGCGCTGGGGTCCGGGGCCTTGTCGCGCGTCAACGGGGTCGGCACGCAGATGGTGACGGCGTCGGCATTGGCCAGGGAGGCGTAATCGGTGCTGGCGATGAGCCGCTTGCTGGCAACGATGGGCGCCAGGCGCGTCCCGGAAACGTCACCGACATAGGAGCGGCCGGCGTTGAGGGCATCTACTCGGTCAGCGGCGAGATCGATGCCGGCGACGGAATATCCTGCTTCGGCGAACGCGACAGCCAGGGGCAGGCCCGCGTATCCAAGCCCGATGAGGCCGATCCTTGCCTCCCGGGCGGCGATGCGCTCGTGCAGCGCCCCAACAACGGCACTGGACGGCGCTGTCTGTTCCAAAGTCTTCACCAAGTCGCCTCTGGGCGTGATGCGAGCCGCCATGTGTCGATCGTTCCGAACGGCACGTGACAGGCCCACGTTCAGGTGTTCGTGCGTGGTGGCGGGTTGAATTGTGCGGGAATCCCGAAAGCCGCCCGGCCGACGCGGTCGACCACGACGCATGCACCCCTTCCGACAATCATGCGCGGCCCAGATGGTATCCGGGCACGCGCGCCATTGTCAAAGATCATGAATTACTTTGCAATTACCTGGCGTCTCATGGCAGATGCACGCGGCGCCATGTGGCGATGCGTTCATACATCGTGGTACTTCCGGTACCACGCAACAAACCGCTCCACTCCAGTCTCGATCGGGGTCGATGGCGAGAAGGAGATCGCCCGTTCCAGGGCGGAGACATCGGCGATGGTGTCTTCGACGTCTCCTGGCTGCATCGGGAGCAAGTTCATCCGTGCCTTGCGGCCGAGCTCGCGCTCCAGGATCTCGATCAGGTAGAGCAGCTCGACCGGTTGGCTGTTGCCGATGTTGTAGACACGGTAGGGCGCATTGCTCGTCGACGGATCGGGCGCGTCTCCACTCCAATTCGGGTTTGGCGCGGCTGGCCGATCGAGCACCCGGGCAATGCTCTCGGCAATATCGTCGACGTAGGTGAAGTCGCGTCGGTGCCGACCGTAGTTGTAGACGTCGATGGGGCGGTCCTCCAGGATGGCGCTGGTGAAGCGCGACAGCGCGGCATCCGGCCGCCCCCATGGCCCATAAACATTGAAGAAGCGCAGGCCCGTGCAGGGAACGTTGTAGAGATGCGCGTAGCTGTGCGCCATCAGCTCGTTGGCTTTCTTGCTGGCGGCGTAGAGGGAGAGGGGATGGTCAACGTTGTCCTCGACGGAGAAGGGTAGCCGGGTGTTCGCCCCGTAGACGGAGCTGCTGGACGCATAGACAAGGTGTTGCACTTCTCCATGGCGGCACCCTTCGAGGATGTTGAGAAAGCCGGTCACGTTGGCCTCGGCATAGGCATGCGGATTGGTCAGTGAATAGCGGACGCCCGCCTGTGCCGCGAGATTGACGACCAGCACAGGCCGCTCGCGGGCGAAGAGTCCTTCGAGCGCCGCCCGATCCGCCAGATTGGCCTTGACGAAGGTAAATGACGGGTTCACTGCCAATCGTTCGAGGCGGGCTTCCTTGAGCCGGACATCGTAATAGTCGTTCAGGCTATCGAGACCGATGACATCGTCGCCGCGCGCCAGCAAGCGATCCGCGAGGTGATAGCCGATGAATCCGGCAGCCCCGGTGACCAGAACGCGCGCCATGCCTCTCCATGCTCCTTTCGCAATCGATCGCTATGCAAGCCGCCCACGTCGCGAACGGGTTCCGCGAAGGTACACCGCCGTCTGATTCGGAGCCACCATGCCGGAATGCCGAAACGAGCCGGACTCGTATACTCGCGCCGATATGACCGAGCGACGCATGGGTGAACATCGGCGCCATTCCGGGGACGAGATCCTCCTCGAAGGGATGCGGTTTTACGGATACCACGGGGTCAATCCCGAGGAGCGCGTCCTGGGCCAG
>CAYSXO010000018.1:0-12885 GCA_964434995.1 uncultured Sphaerobacteraceae bacterium | reverse complement strand
CGCTTCGCGGTTGACGTGACAATGATGGTCGATCTGCGCGCGGCTGGCGCCAGCGACGATATCGACGAAACTGTTTCCTACAGCGCGGTCTTCACGCTGGTGCGGCGCATTGTCGAGGGTGAGCCGCGGAACCTGATCGAGGCGGTGGCCGAGGAGATCGCGTCGGCGATCCTGGCCGAACATGCGCGGGTGCAACGGGTGTCGGTCACGGTCCGCAAACCGGAGGCGCCGGTAAAGGGCGCAATGCTCGATGCCGCGGGTGTGCGCCTCACCCGAGAACGCGCGGGCGAGAGGCACTACGGGTGACAGACGAGGCCAATGGCCAGGTCGACAAGCCGCGCATCGAGGCGGCTGTGCGCGAGATTCTGCTGGCAATCGGCGAGGATCCCGATCGGGAAGGGCTGCAGCGCACGCCGCACCGCGTGGCCAAGGCCTACGAAGAGCTTTTCGCCGGCATGCGCGAAGATCCGCGCCACTATCTGAGCGCCACGTTCGATGAGGGCCATCGCGAAATGGTCGTCCTGCGCGATATCTCTTTTGCCTCGCTGTGCGAGCATCATTTGATGCCCTTCACTGGCGTCGCGCACGTCGGCTACATACCACGCGGCCAGATCGTCGGCCTGAGCAAGCTGGCCCGGTTGGTGGAAGGCTATGCGCGCCGGCCGCAGGTGCAAGAGCGCTTGACCAGTGAAATCGCCGATGCGTTGGTGGATGTCCTGAAACCAGACGGCTGCGGCGTGGTGATCGAGGCCACCCACACCTGCATGACGATCCGGGGCATCGAGAAACAGGGCTCGACGATGGTGACGTCAGCGATGCGCGGCGGGTTTCGCGCCCGGCCAGAGACGCGCGCGGAGTTCATGGCCATTGTGCGCGGTGGACAGCGATGAACGGCGAGTCTCGTGCATGGCGCGGGCTCTCCGACGGTGGGACGAGTTTGCCTCCGTTGCCGCCGATGCGCTGGCGCGGGCATGAGCTGCGTTGGGGCGAAGCGACGCATGTTATGGCGGTGCTCAATATCACGCCCGATTCGTTTTCCGGCGACGGCCTCGCGGGCGACCCGGAGGCGGCATACGCGGCCGCGTTGTCGGCCGTTGCCGAGGGCGCGGCAATCCTCGACCTCGGGGCGGAGTCGACGCGGCCTGGACATTCGCCTGTCGCGGCGGAAGAGGAGTTCGACCGATTGTTGCCAGCCCTGAGGGCGATCCGTCCGCGTACCGACGCGATCATCTCGGTTGACACCAGCAAAGCCGAGGTTGCCGCGCGCGCGCTGGCTGCCGGGGCGGACATGATCAACGACATCCGCGGGTTCATCGCCGACTCGGAGATGGCCGGGCTGGTGGCGGAGGCGGGCGTGCCAGCCGTCATCATGCATGATGTGTCGCCAGAGCCGGGCGTCGATCTGCTGACGAGCCTGCTGCGGGAGTTGTCGCGCAGGCTCGACCGCGCGTTGGCCGCCGGGGTGGCCTGGGAGCTTCTGATCGTCGATCCGGGCTTCGGCTTTGGCAAGGACTGGCGGCAGAACCTGGAGTTGCTGCGGCGGATGGGCGAGCTGCGTGCATTGGGCCGACCGATTCTGGCGGGAACGTCTCGCAAGAGCACGATTGGCCGCGTGCTTGGCCTGGGCGAACAGGATCGGCTCGAAGGGACGGCGGCGACAGTCAGCCTGGCGATCGCGGGCGGCGCGGATATCGTCCGCGTGCATGACGTGCGCATCATGACGCGAGTGGCGCGCATGACCGATGCGGTGGTGCGTGGGGCGCCTGAAGAGGCGCTGACCTGGCCAGGGGGACCGCCGTCATGACGGTGGAGCGCCGAGCCTATATCGGGCTGGGAGCCAACCTCGGGGAGCGGGAGGCGACACTTCGCGATGCCGTGCGCCGGCTGGAAGCTGTTGGCCGTGTCGTGGCCGTCTCGCCGCTCTACGAGACGGACCCGGTCGGCTACCTCGATCAGCCGGCCTTCCTGAACGCCGCCGCCGCCGTGGAAACCGGGTTGGACGCGGGCGAGATCGTGCGCGCGCTGCTTGCCATCGAGCGCGAGATGGGTCGAACCCGAACCTTCCGCAATGCCCCGCGCACGCTCGATCTCGACCTGTTGCTGCTTGGCGATGAGATCGTCGATGCGCCAGGCGTGACGCTGCCCCACCCGCGAATGCACGAACGCGCGTTTGTTCTGGCGCCGCTGGCGGTCATCGCCGGTGATGTCGAGCATCCGGTGTTGCGCCGCTCGATCGCCGAGTTGCTGGCATCGTTGCCGGATCGATCGGGCGTGGTGATGGCAGACGACGACGGCTGGAACGTCACCGCTCCAGGTGACGGAGAAACATCGCCGGATCGTTGAGAAAGTCGCGCGTTATGGCAACGTGCTCGAGTTCGTCCCAGACGGCACGGCGCGGGGCGCCACCATCGAGGCTGAAAATGGCAGCGTCTGGATAGGCCATCAGAATGGGCGAGTGGGTAGCGATGATGAACTGGCTCTCGCCCGGGCCCGCCATCTCACGCAGGACAGCGAGCATGGCGAGTTGTCGCACCGGCGAAAGAGGCGCTTCCGGCTCGTCGAGCAGATAGAGTCCGCGCGGGGTAAAGCGGCGCTGGAAGAGCTCCAGAAAGCTCTCGCCATGTGAGGTTTCGTTGACCATCATGTCGGTCCGCCGCAACTCCCCGATCTCGCGCAGGTACGCGCCGCGAGCGATGCGCCGCCCGTATGAGAGAGGACCTGGTGCGGCGTCGAATTCGGCCAGATCCTGTTCGAGACCGGACTTGAGCGCCGAGATGTACTTGGCATAGCCGAAGAAATCTTCGGCACGGAGGAAGAATCCCTGGCGGGTGCGCGCGCTCCAGGTCAGCCGGAGTGCTCTCCCCAGATCGCGCGCGGCATCGAGCGTCGGATCGCGTTGCGGATCGTCACCGGCCACGCCGACCGAGCCAACGGCGCAGGCAATGCCTTCCAGTAGCGCGGATTTCCCGGCGCCGTTCTCCCCAACGAGAAAGGTGACGGGCGCATCGAAATGGAGCGGGGACTCGCGCAGTGCGGCGACCGCGGCTACACGAAATGGATAGCGGTCGACGTTCGCTGGCTCCGCGGCGGCAGGTCCGAGCGCAATCGAGCGCAGGTGAATCACGGTTCACGCTCCTCTGTCGGCGCGGACCGGCGTCGATCGGTTCCGTCGCGAGAGACACGGCAAGGATGATACTCGTGGCCGCCTGCCGGGCTCCTCACGGTCTCCGTTTCAGGCGGGGGCAAGAGCGGCAGCCGGAGGGTCGTGCGCGGTCCTTCGCCCAGATTGCTCTCGGCAGCAATGCCGGACCGTGGCGGCGAGGAGCAGACCGAACATGACTCCGCGGCGCCAGGAGTCTCGGAGCGCGATCATGACCTTTCCAGGGAGGATTTAGCGCAGGAGCCGGAGCGGCGCATGTGCCGCCTGCCCAAAGAGCTTGCCGATCCCATGGACCACGCGCTCGCTTGCGACCGTGTCGGCCGTTCGACGACCGAAGAGATCGTGGATAAGCTCCAATCGGTCTTCGCCAAGGAAGAAGAGGTGGCTTGCCAGGGCGGTACTCGGCAATGCTTCTGGTTGTGGCGTACTGAAAGCACCCAACAAGACCCTTTGCTCTCGCCGCGACCGCGGCAACAGGACCGCGAATGGGTCGGAATGAGTCCACGAATACGACAACCAATGGTTCAGCGGTTCGCTGTCATGGGGGTTTTGATAGGCACGTTGGGTAGTCATTCGAGCGTAACGCGCGTCGTTCTGAGCGGCATGAATAGTCTCGGTGCATCGCGACTCTACGCATCAACGGGTAAGATAGGTCTTCGCGCTCACCACGACCTGTCGCGATGGATAGACTGCTGATCGCCGGAGCCAATGGCGCCTCAATGCTCCGAGCCGCTTCGCCTGCACCCACGCAACTCAGGCACGAGCGATGCGATCCACGCGGCGATAGTCAGCTCGCGGGCTACCCTGTTCCTGCATTCCGCACGGGAGGCCAGAAATTGACACTCCGCCTGCTTCTCACACTTCTGCATGTGCTTGCAATGCTCGCCGGCCTGGCTCCTCATGCCTCAGCGCAAGACGATGGCACAAGCCCGCCTGCCGCAACCCCGGTGGAAGAAGCCATCTTTTCTGGTGCGGACCTGGGCCAAGTCGCGCCGCTCCCGTTCGATGGTCCCCGGCAGGACGCGCTCTCGGCATTCGTCGTGAAGGCAATGGCGGTCTGCCCAGTGCCAGGCGCGTCGGTCGCCGTGGTGCAGAACGGCGAGGTCGTCTACCTGGAGGGCTTCGGGACGCGTGAGCGCGACGGCGACAATCCCGTGACCTCGGACACGCTGATGCGTGTCGGTTCGGTCACCAAACCGGTGACGGCAACGCTGGCGGCCGTGCTGATTGACGATGGCGTCATCGCCTGGGACACGCCAGCGGTCGACTTGCTCCCGGACTTCTCACTATCGAATCCCGAACTGGCAGCGCACCTCACCGTCTCGGACCTGCTTTCGGGCGCCACGGGGTTGCCTCGGCGTGACCTGGAGTTCATTTTTCAGTCTGACACCTACTCCCCGGAAGGGCTGATTGACGCCGTTGCCAGGCTTCCGCTCACCGCGCGGCTCGGCGAGCGCTTCCAATACAGCAACCAGGCGTTCGCCCTGGGCGGCTATGCGCTGGCCCGCGCGGCGGGCGCCGCGCCAGATAATCTGCTGACTGGCTATGAGGCGGCCATCCGGCATCATGTCCTCAACCCACTTGGCATGGAGCGATCGACCTTCGATCTCGATCGAGTGCTTGTGAGCGGCAATTACGCCGCTCCGCACGCGCCAGACCTGTCGGGAACGCCACAAGCGATATCGCTGGTGATGGAAAACCGCTTCACAATGGCAGTGGCTCCGGCGGGAGCGATGTGGTCGACCGCGCGAGAGCTAGGCGTATTTCTGCAAATGCTGACAAGCGAGGGCGTGGCGGCAGACGGAGAGCGGGTCGTGTCTGCCCAGCATCTGCGGCACACCTGGCAACCCGGCGTGTCCGTGCCGCCAAATCCTGAGCTGCCCGCGGTTGTCAATGCCGGGTTGGCCGCTTACGGGCTTGGCTGGTTCGTTGGCGAGTTCGGCGGGCAGACGTTGATCAGCCATAGCGGGGGGACATTTGGCTTCAGCAGCGAGTTGGCGTTTCTCCCCGAGGCCGGGCTGGGCATCGCCGTTCTTGCCAACGATCCGGTCTGTGGCGCGTTGCTCTCGTACGCGGCGCAATACCGCCTCTTCGAACTGGTTTTCGATCTCGATCCCCTGGTGGAAACCGAGTTCGGGCTCTTTGCAGGGGCGATCGACGCTCAACGCCGGCTCGTCCAGCTTCTGCTGGGAGAGGTCGATGCCGACGCGGCCAGGGCCATCGAAGGGAGGTTCGGGCATCCGGAGTTGGGCGAAATCGACGTGCGCTGGCGCAACGGCGCGTTGATTGTCGATGCTGGCGAGATCTGGTCCCGGATCGTGCCGATGCGCGGGCTGCCGGGCCAACCGGTGCGCTACGCGGCTCTCGATCCTCCGCTAGCTGGCGCTCCCGGCTGGTTTACCTTCGAGGCGAGCGGCGATGGCCGGTCGCAGCCGGTGCTTACCGTAACGCCGGCGCCGGGCGAACCCCCGATTGTCTACCGTTTCTTGCGTGTTTGAGCGTCGGGGCGGCCTGCTGGCCGGCTATCCGAAATCGCGCGGCCCCAATGCTACGATAGCGAAACCACATCGATCGCGAACGTGTGCGCGGAAAGGAGCGGCATGGCCAGCAATGGAGAGACGGCGTTGCTCGATCGCCTGACCGATGATGCTGTCGAGCATCTCTGGGTGGCCTATGCTGATTACAATGGCCGCACGCAGGGCAAGTCGATTCCGCGCTCGCGCTTCGCCAGCACGCTGCGCAATGGCATAACGTTTGCCAAGGCCAATCTTGGACATAACGTACTCGATTCCGGAGCGCCCGACACCATTTTTGGCGCGGACAGCGCCGATTTCTTTGCCCTCCCCGATCCGTCGTCCTACGCCCCACTCCCGCTCGTTCCCGCGACGGGCCGCGTCTACTGCTGGATGAAGCGGGAGGATGGCGAGCCGTGGGAAGGTGATCCGCGCTGGCTGTTGCGGCAACAGGTCAATGCACTGGCCGAGCTTGGCTTTACGGCGCAGGTTGCCTACGAGCCGGAAGGCTATCTCTTCCGCATCGGGGATGATGGCGAACCGGCGCCCGCGGACCCGTGCGGCATGTTCTCGCTCGATGGCCTGGAGACGAACGCCGATTTGCTACATCGCATCAGCGATGCGCTCGAGGCGATGCATGTTGGCCTGGAGCAGGTTGCGACCGAGTATGGACCTGGCCAGTTCGAGGTCAACATCCGTCATGCTGACCCTATCAAGGCCGCCGATGATCTGCTGACGGTCCGCGACGTGACGCGAGCGATGGCGCGGAGGGACGGTTTGGTCGCGAGCTTCATGCCAAAGCCGTTTGAGACGGTTGCCGGCTGCGGCCTCCACGTGCATCTCTCGCTCTGGGATCGCGCTGACTCGACACGCAATGCGATGGCGCCGGGAAATGGCGAAACCGATCCCAGCGGGCTTTCCATCGTCGGCAGGAGTTTCCTGGCAGGATTGCTTCAACACGCGCCGGCGCTGGCCGGCATTGGCGCACCAACCGTGAACTCGTACAAACGTCTCCTGCCCGGGAGTTGGGCGCCGGCGCATGCCGCCTACGCCATTGGCAACCGCTCCTCGTTCGTGCGCATTCCGGGAAGCGCTCGGCCGCGCATCGAGGTGCGCTCCGGCGACAACACGGCGAACCCATACATCTATCTGACAGCCATCCTGGCGGCCGGGATCGCCGGGTTGCGAGAGGGCGCGGATCCGGGCCACCCCGCGGAGGGGGACCTGGGGCGCCTGTCGGCGGAAGAGTCGGCAGCTGCCGGCATCGCATTGTTGCCACGCACCGCCCCGGCCGCGCTCGATGCCGTTGCCGCCGATCCTCTAATGCGTGAGGCGCTCGGCCCGGTGGTCTTCTCGGAATGGCTGAAAGTCAAGCGCTCCGAGATTGCCCTCTACGATACGACTGTCTCGAGTTGGGAGCGAAAGGCGTACTTGAGAACGTGAGATTTGGGTGATGGATGATGGGTGATGGGACAGGGAGTTGGGGTGTCAGGGTGTCGAGGTGTCAAGGTGTCGGGGAGAACGACGGGCGCTACGCTCGCTTCCAGACACCTTGACACCTTGACACCTCGACACCCTCGTCCCACTGGCCGAGTTGATGCGGACCCGCTATAGTCCGGCCTCGACCTGGTAGACCGCGAAGCCCGCAGCGAGGTCTGATTACGCCATCATGAACGTTCCTGACGAGTCGCCCTCCAGTGCGACAATTCCCCCGAACGCCCTGATCATCTCGGCAGCGACGACCGGGTCCTGGCCGACCAAGGCGCAGAATCCCAATCTGCCGACCACGCCCGAAGAGATTGCCAGGGCGGCGGTTGAGTGCGGCGAAGCTGGCGCGGCGATCGTGCACATTCACGTGCGTGACGACGACCAGAATGTCACCTGCGACCCCGAACGCTACGCCCGGGTGCGGCAATTGGTGGAAGACGCGGGATCGAACGTTGTCATAAACATGAGCACCGGGGGCGGCGCCGGCTCGACGAGCGATGAGGAGCGGATGGCGCCGGTTCGCCTGGCGCCCGAGATCGCCTCCTTCGATTGCGGTTCGGTCAACTTCGGCGAGCGGGTCTTCATCAATTCGCCGTCATTTCTGCGCGAGCTTGCGAGGCGCATGAAGGAGCATGGCGTCAAGCCGGAGATCGAGTGCTTCGAACCAGGGCATGTCTGGAATGCGCTGCGCCTGATCGATGAAGGGCTGCTCGAGCCGCCATTCTGGTTCCAGTTCGTCCTCGGCGTGCGCGGCGGCAGCCCACCTGAGGTGAAGCAGTTGTTGCATCTGATTGGGATGCTGCCTGAAGGCGCGAACTGGTCGGTCTGCGGCATTGGCCGGGCGCAGCTTCCGCTTGGCATGGCCGCCATGGCGATGGGCGGCCATGTGCGCACGGGTCTAGAGGACAACATCTGGTATCTGAAAGGGGAGCTTGCCCAGAGCAACGCTCAGCTTGTGGCGCGGCTGGCGCGCATCGCCGCGGAGATGGGGCGGCCATTGGCGACGGCCGATCAGGTAAGGAATCTGCTCGGTCTTCGGGGAGCAAGTCGTGGGCTGCCGGTGACTTCCACGGAGCGTGCCTGAGCGATGGCGTTTCGCGTTGCTGTCGCGCAGATCGCGCACGAGACGAACGTCTTCTCCAGCGGCGTCACCGATCTCGCGGCGTTTGAGGCCTCGGGACTTCACCTCGGCCACGACGCGATTGCTGCCGAACGCGGGGCCAACACGGAAGTCGGCGGGTTCATTTCCGGAGCGGAAGCACAGGGTTTCGACCTCGTGCCGCTCCTCGCCGTCTGGGCCACCCCGTCGGGCCTGGTCACCAGGGAGGCCATCGAGCACCTCGCGGGTCTGCTTGTCGCTGGCCTCCGGCAGGCGCGGGACGAGGGGCCCCTCGATGGCGTGCTGCTCGCGCTTCATGGCGCAATGGTCACCGAAATCGATGACGATGGCGACGGCTACCTCCTGCAAACCGCGCGCGGCGTCGTAGGGCCAGACATCCCAATCGTCGCCACCCTCGATCTGCATGCGAACATTTCGCCGCGCATGGTCGACATGGCGGACGTGCTGATTGGATACGACACCTACCCGCATGTCGATATGGCGGAACGGGCAGAGGAAGCGTGCGCGGTGCTCGCCCGCCTCATGCGTGGAGACGTTCACCCGGTGTCCGCGCTCCGCAAGCCGCCTATGCTCCCGACTTCGCAGCGGATGACGACCGGACGCATGCCGATGCGGGCCTTGCTGGAGCATGCGCACCGCATGGAAGAGGAGCCCCGTGTCATCAATGTTACGGTCGCCGGAGGGTTCCCGCCTGGCGACAATCCGGACGCGGGATTTGGCGTGATCGTTACCACCGATGGCGATCCCGCATTGGCCGGGAAGCTCGCCGACGAGCTGGCGGCAGAAGCCTGGTCGCTGCGCGATGGCTTTCTTGGCGGCGTGGCAAGCTTCGAGCACGCGGCTGAACTCATTGCATCCCTGGACAGCGACGAAGAGCTCGACATGGAGGTCAGCGGGCCGTTGGTCCTGGTTGACATTGCTGACAATCCATGGACTGGCGGCCCAGGGGATAGCGCGGAGCTGGTGCGCTTCCTCTTCTCGAACGCGGTCGACGGCGCGGCGGTGGCTCTGGTGAAGGATCCTGGGGTCGTGCGCGAGGCGATCTCCGCTGGTCCGGGCGGGGAGATTGTCGTCGAGCTTGGCGGAAAGACTGACCGCCTGCACGGCGAGCCGTTGCCGGTGCGGGCGCACGTGA
Source organism: uncultured Sphaerobacteraceae bacterium (assembly GCA_964434995.1). Taxonomy (GTDB): domain Bacteria; phylum Chloroflexota; class Chloroflexia; order Thermomicrobiales; family UBA6265; genus JACCXM01. Next base: position 3,469 of record CAYSXO010000018.1, on the reverse strand, counting down.
AACTCCTCAGCGACGGCAAATACGTCAATGACGGGCCGATGATGGCCGGACTTGCAGTCGATCTCGGACCGAGCGCCGTCCTGCACTGTCAGCCGCTCTCAGGGTCTGACGTACCGCCGGTTGAAGTTCTGGTCACGACGCGGGCGGAAACGCCGATCGACCTGATGGTGTTTCGCGCGCATGGCATCGAGCCAACCCGGCGCCGTGTGCTTGGCTTGAAGGGGAAGGGCCACTTCCGGGCCGCATTTGAGCCGATCGCGCGCCGGGTCGTACTGGTCGAGGGGCCAGGCATCACCGGATCGGACCTTTCGCGCTTGAATTTCCAGAAGGTGCGGCGGCCAATCTGGCCGCTCGATCCGGTCGAGGTGATTGCCTTCGCCATGGCGAGTGGATAGCGGCGACAAGACGCCTCCTTCCCCGGGCCGTCTCCGTGACCGGAGTGCCGCTGGCTGATGATGTATCGAAAGTGCGGACTTCTCCGTTTACCCAAATGGATGCGGCGAGAGACATCGTGCCAGGGCATGCAAAGGCGCGGCCATGCAAGGCCTTCTTCGCACCAGACTGGTTCAAGCGGATGAGGCGCTGGCGGAGCGTGTCGCTGACGATGCCGAATTCGTGCTGCTTGCCCAGGAGACGCCACAGGCGTTCGAGCATCTCTACCGGCGCTATGTCGACAGCGTTCATCGCTACTGCTATCGCCGGTTAGGCACCCGGGAAGCTGCAGAAGATGCGACCAGCCTGATCTTCACCAAAGCGTTCGCGGCGCTGCCAGGTCTCCGCGCCGGCTCTTTCCGCTCCTGGCTCTTCACCATCGCCTATCACGTCATCGCCGACGACCTCAGGGCGCGGCGGACAGGAGCGGATTTCGACCTGGCTATCGACGTCCCGGCGAGAGGCCCATCTCCCGAAGAGAGCGCCATCGCGCGTGAAGAGGATCGTTCGGTCGCGGCGTTGCTCGAAGTGCTTCCGGAGTCGCAGCGGCAGGTGGTCGAGCTTCGGCTGTCTGGACTGAATGGGCGCGAGATCGCGAACGTCCTGGGCCGGAGCCTACCAGCAGTAAAGATGGCTCAGTTGCGTGCCTATGCCCGCTTGCGCGATGCGATCGCGGCGGACCAGGAGGAGGCGCGACGTGGCTGGCGCTGACTGGAGAATGGCCGAATCCCTGGACCGCTACCTCGACAGCCTGACGGGGTCCGCGACATCTACGCTGGAGCGGCCGGGCGATGTTGAGCGTGAGCTGGCGCGCACCGCGCGTCTTCTGCAGGCACGAGACAACGCTCCTGGGGCTGATCCCGACTTTGTCGAGCGGCTCCTGAGCGATATTCTCGCGGACGGCGGACGACGGCAGCCCTGGCCCGAGTTGCCCACCCAGTACGCGGAACGAGCTTCTGCGAGGTCAACCTCACGGGACATGCGTTGGAGGCCGCCACGGGCTTGGCGCTGGCCGCTCGACCATAGGGCTGTCGCGCAGTGTGCCACGGCGGCCTTGCTGGTCCTGACCATCGCGGCCAGCCTCGTTCTCTTTGGTCCACTTCGCAACCGCGCATCTCAGGATGATTCGGACGCGGTGATGACCGGGTTCCCCGGTTCCGGCCCTGGCGCATTGGCGGAGATAGTGTGGGAATCGCGGGGTGATTCCGTTCGGCCGCTCGACAATCCAGGGCATCTGACGCTCGATCCCGACGGCAACCTCTGGGTCGCCGATTCCCGGAACCACGGGTTCCAGATACTGTCGCCGGATGGTGAGCTGCTGGGCCGCTGGGGCACCGAAGGATCGGGTCCGGGCCAGTTTCGCCTGCAAGGTCTGCATTGGACCGTCGGGGCGGCCGCATTCGATGCGGCCGGGAACCTCTTTGTCGCGGACACCGGGAACTTCCGCGTGCAGAAGTTTGGACCTGACCGGTCGTTCATTCTTGCCTGGGGAGGCAAGGGGCGAGGCGATGGCCAGTTCCTTGAGCCGGACAACCTGACAGTCGACGCGGATGGACGAGTCTACGTCCTCGATGGCGAACGCGACGACATCCAGGTCTTTGACGCCAATGGCGCCTACCTGCGTACGGTTGGGAGGTACGGGACCGGCGAAGGGCAATTCCTCTTCTTCGATACAGGAGGCCTTTCGATCGGCCCGGATGGCAACCTCTGGGTTGCCGATACCAGCAATCAGCGTATCCAGAGGTTTTCGCCCCATGGAGAGCTCATCGCCGCGTACGGGACCTACGGAATGACTGCCGGCACGTTCTCCTCGCCAAATGGCATTGCTGTCGACAACGCCGGAAATGTCTTCGTCGTCGATGTTGGGGAGACAGGAACGCGGGTCCAGGCATTTTCCGAAGAGGGCGAGTTCCTGGCTGAGTGGAGTGAAGTTGGCGGGCAGTTCGCGGATCTTTCCATCTCGACCAGTCTGGTCCTGGATGGGAAAGGCTACGTCTATGTGGCTGACTACGACGACGATCGCATTCTGAAGTTGCGGCTGAAGCCGCCGTTTGGTCCCGCGGAGCTGCTGATGGCGCCAGGAGCGGAGTAGCTGGCCGGTGGGCGATTCAGCGAGCGGCCGAACCTGCATTTCGACCCGGGGCCGCGCGCTCTGCCCTATTCAACGAGAGCACTGGAGATGCCGATGACCATGGCCGCGAACGTGATGGCAGGTCCTGGAGAGATGCCCGAATCCCGGTCCAGGGGCGATTGCCTGGGCAGTCTCTCGCCCAGAGAGCGGGAGGTGCTCAGGCTGATTGCCGAGGGCTATCGTGACCGCGACATCGCCGAGCGGCTCTTCCTGAGCCATCACACGGTGGCCAATCATGCTCGGAACATTCTCGGTAAGCTCGGGGTCTCGTCGCGGGCGGCGGCCATTCTGCTAGCAGTCAGGGGTGATCTGATCTGACGGTTTGCAGGTTGGCGTCGGCGCCTCCACAGACTCGTCGATCCTGATCTCCAGGATGGACAGATCGAGCCGAGTTGTCCCGGCATTTTCCAGCAGCCGTTGGCTCCCCGGAACCACTGCCAGCGCATCACCCTCCCGCAGCAATTGAATCCTCGGAAAGGCGAGCCGCTGATTGCCAGAAGGCGTCGCTATGGCGTGAACTGCCTCTGGCGTGACCGACTGGTCCGCGCTGAGCAGACCGGACATCACCAGGGCGAACCTGAGCCCGGGAGCCGGTGACAAGACGACGTGCTCGCCAGGCTCAACACTGAGCGCTGCTCCCGATAGGTGAGCCTTGCGCAAACCTGTCCCGCCGATCGGCAATGCGCCGGTTGCGAGCGTTTCACTGACGACACCGGCCGCCCATTCCGTTTTCGTGCCGATCCTTGCCGGGTCATGCATCGCGGCGGCCATCAGCATGTCCCGTGTGAGACTATGCTTGGGACCGAAGAGGTCGTTCCAGGGGGCGAAAAGGAAGCTCAGCAGCGCGGCAGGCCGAGCGCCATGGTTGATCACGCTTTGGCCGCTGTTTGCCGGGATGAGGACCGT
>CAYSXO010000017.1:14009-30160 GCA_964434995.1 uncultured Sphaerobacteraceae bacterium | reverse complement strand
TTGACGCCCCTGATTCCGATTCCTATCATCGAAACTGAACTGGACCAAGTGACCTGCCGGATATCGGCAACATCATTGGAAGTTACCCATGCATCTCGAGGAATCAATCCGGTTGACGGCGCTCGCATCCTGCGCTGGCTGTGCGGCCAAGATGGGTCCAGGTACGCTCGCCGAAGTGCTGCGTCCTCTGACACAGATGACCCACCCCAATCTTCTCGTCGGGCTGCAAACCAGCGACGATGCGGCGGTCTATCGTCTCTCACCCGATCTGGCGATCGTCAAGACGGTCGACTTCTTTACACCCATCGTAGACGATCCCTGGACCTTTGGCGCGATCGCGGCCGCAAACGCGATGAGCGATGTCTATGCCATGGGCGGTACCGTGCTCTTCGCCCTGAACATCGCGGGTTTCCCGGAGGATTTGCCTCCGCCGGTGATCACCGCGATTTTTGAAGGCGCCGCCGCGAAAGTTGCTGAAGCGAACGCAATCATCGCCGGCGGCCATACGATCACCGATCCCGAGCCGAAGTTCGGGCTCGTGGTTACTGGCATCGTCCATCCAGACCACGTCTGGACCAAGGCCGGAGCCGCTCCAGGCGATCGCCTTTTCCTGACCAAGCGGATCGGCACGGGGATTGTGGTGACCGCGGCGAAGCAGAATAGCGCCGACCCGGCGCATCTGTCCGACGCGATTGAGTCAATGCTGACGCTGAACCGGGTTTCGGCAGAAGCAATCAAGACAGTTAGCGGAATTCACGCCGTGACCGATGTCACGGGGTTCAGCCTTCTCGGCCATGCGAGCGAGATCGCTTCCAAGAGCGGCGTGGGCCTGCGCATTTCCGCGGCGCGCGTCCCCCTGCTTCCCGGCGTTGAGGAGTACACGGCGGCGGGATACATGGCGGGTGGGCTCGGCCGCAACCGTGCCCACTTCGAGCGCCTCGGTTCGGGCATCCGGTTTTCTCCGAAAGTTGATCCAAATCTGCAGTCGGTCTTTTTCGATCCCCAGACATCAGGCGGCCTTCTGGTCGCGGTCGGTTCCAGCACTGCCGAAGACCTTGTCATTGCCTTCCAGACAGCCGGTCTTCCACTCTGGGAAATTGGTGTCGCCACTGATGGCGGCGGCATCGACGTGACCGCGTCGTGACGACTCGCGAGTCCTCGGGCGCGACCATGCCGGTCAATCCGGCTTCGCGCATCCCGGCGTCCCGGCGGGACTGGATCCGTCTGATGTCCGAGCTCGGCATTCGACCGAACAAGGGGCTCGGACAGCACTTTCTCTTCGAGCGGGGCGTCGTGGAACGGATGGTCAGGGAGGCAGGAATCTCGGACGATGACATCGTCCTCGAGATCGGGTCCGGGCTCGGCATCCTGACCTCCGAGCTCATTCGGAAAGCACATCGGGTCGTTGCGGTCGAGCGGGATTCCGCTCTGGTTGACCATCTGCACAACGCGTTCGGGGACTTCCCACGCTTCGAGTTGGTGGAGGGCAACGCGCTCCGGATCTCGTCCGACGATCTGATCCCCCGAGACGAGCCGTTCGACGTGGTCGCCAACCTGCCGTATTCCATTGGCACGGCGATCCTTCGGCACCTGCTCGAACAGCCGCGCAAGCCACGGCGTGTTACGGTAATGCTTCAGAAGGAGGTTGCCGAGCGATTGATCGCTCGGCCGCCCGACATGAGCGTCTTGAGCGTTGCAACGCGGTTCTATGCCGAGCCGCGGCTTGCATTTTCCGTTTCGCCAACGGTCTTCATCCCTCCGCCAAAGGTTGAATCGGCCGTTGTCACCCTTGATGTCCATGACGCATTTCCACTTTCATCAGAAGCGCAGGAACTCCTCTTCAAGATCGTCAATGCTGGTTTTCGCCAGAAGCGCAAGCAGGTTGCAAACTCCATCGCTGACGTATTGCGCGTACCCAAGCCGCTCGTCGGCGCCTGGCTTGCCAATTCCGACATCGACCCTACAAGGCGTGCTGAGACGCTTTCTGTCGAGGAATGGGTGTTGCTGACGGCTTCCGCGCCCACCGAAATCCATGCCGCATGATCCCGAACCAGGCCAGGTGGTCGTCCAGGCGCCCGCCAAGCTGAATCTTGGGCTCGAAATCCTGGGGCGTCGTCGTGATGGCTACCACGACCTTGCCACCATCTTCATAGCCATAGGTCTCTTTGACACCTTGCGCATGCTCGATCGGCCTGGCCTTGAGATCACCTGCGGGTGTCCTTCGGTGCGCGACGAAGAGAACCTGATCTCTCGAGCGATTGATGAACTCCGAACCACCCTGGGGGTGGCACGGGGAGTGTCTGTCGACCTCGAGAAGAGGATTCCGCTCGCATCGGGTTTGGGCGGTGCGTCGAGCGATGCGGCGGCGGCGCTCAGGGGCGCGTGTAAGCTCTGGAACCTGAATCCAGGTAGAAGTGAACTGGAGTCGTTGGCCCTCCGGCTCGGCAGCGACGTGCCATTCTTTCTCCAGGGAGGGGCCGCGTACGGGACCGGACGAGGGGAAACTCTCGAGTCACTGGGACTCCCGATTGACACGACATTCGTCGTGGTCGCCCCGAGCGTTGTGATTCCTCGAAAGACCGCCGCGCTCTATTCCAGTCTCGACCCCACGGATTTCAGCGACGGCCAACGCATCGCCATGCAGGCGGCGCGGCTCCGGTCGGGGCTCCCAGTCGATTCCCAGTTGCTCCACAATGCGTTCGCGCGCCCACTCTATCGGCTGGCGCCGGATCTCGCGGAGTTGCCCGGGCTCATGCGGGCGGCAGGAGCGCCGACTGTTGCCATCACGGGCGCCGGCCCCGCGCACTATACGATTGCTGATTGTCCCGCGCGTGCCGAGCACATTGCCACGAATCTGCGTCAGCGCCTGGGGTCCTCGGCCGACGTCTTTGTCGTCTCTCCATGCCCTTCCCAGTACCATGACTAGGCGAGCCGCGCAGTCGCTGAAGTCGGCATCGGATGGACCGAAACTGCACGTGCCATGATTGCTCCTCAGTCAGTTCTCAACCGTCGTTATCGCGTGGGCCGTACGTTGGGCGAAGGCGGCATGGCGGTTGTCTATCTCGGGCACGATCTGGAACTTGGTCGAGCGGTGGCAATCAAGACGCTTCGGCCTGAACTTGCTTCTACTGGCAATGTTCGTACGCGGTTTGCACGCGAAGCTCGCGCGGCGGCGGCTCTCTCCCACCAGAATATCATCGACGTCTTCGACGTTGGAGAGGCCGACGGCACGCCGTATCTGGTTATGGAGTGGGTTCGTGGACAGACGCTGAAGGATATCATTGCATCAGACGCGCCGTTCCACCCGGACGATGTCGCGGAACTCATGTTTCAGGTCGGCGCAGCCCTTGACTACGCGCATCATCGCGGGTACGTCCACCGCGACATCAAACCCGGAAACATCCTCATTGACCAGTACGGCAGGGCCAGAGTCGCCGACTTCGGCATCGCTAAGAGCCTTGCTGACGCCGATCTTACCGACGCCGGAGGCGGCTTCGGAACGGTCGGATACCTTGCGCCGGAACAGGTAGATGGCCTGATGGCGACCCCAGCGACCGACATTTACGCTGCTGGAGTCGTGGCGTTTGAAATGCTGACTGGCCAGCTCCCGTTTACCGCGGAGACCCCAGTAGGGGTCGCCATGCAGCACCTCCACGAGCCCGCGCCGAGGCCATCAACCCTGGCGCCTTCCATTCCCTCAGCGATTGACGAGATCGTTCTGAAAGCACTGGAGAAAGATCCTACCAGGCGCTGGAGCTCGGCAGGGTCATTTGCTAGCGCGCTTCGATCGTGGCAGGACGGGTCTGTCTCGAAATCCGAGAGAGTGGATCCCCCACTTTCCGAGGGAAGAAACACAGACAGGAATCTGACAGCCGCGGCCGTCTTTCTGGTAGTCGCGGCTTTGGCGGGCCTGCTCTGGTTTGGCATACGCAATTCCCCAGTCCCGTCGCCTTCGCCGACGCCTGTAGTTCCAGCGCCGATTGAGCCGATCATCACCGGTGGACTCGATGCCAGCTCGGACCTCGTGCCCAATCCAGTTGAGGCTACTGACCCAGTTGCAGGAACCGATGCCGGGCCAGACTTCGTCCCGGCAGAATCCCCCCCGGCCCCGACCATTGCCCCCGCAACTCAGGGAATCGTGGCCGTGCCCAACCTTCAGGGGCTGTCGATCTCGGGCTCATCGAGCGCACTGCTCCCACTAGGGCTACGCATTGCCCAGGACCAGCCCACGTACTCCGCTTCAGTTCCGCTCAATGCGGTCGTATCGCAGGATCCGCCGCCCGGATCGGCTGTCCCCCCCGGAACGATCGTGCGCGTGTCATTGAGCCGAGGACCTTCGCCCTTCGGCAGTGACGGGCCACCGTGAGAGATCAAGCTCCTTCTTCCTGGCGTGCCGTGGCGCTCCATGTCGGCATAGTCTTTGCGATTGCCGCCTCGGGATGCGCTACCGCGTTTGCCCTGTGGATGCACGACATCGACAGCCCGCGAATCTCGTTTCTAGGCTCCGGCGATCGCATGTCAGTTCTGGTGTCCGAGGGTCCGGCGCGGATTGTGCTGGCCACTGGCAATAACCCGGTCGCATATGAGAACGCATTCATGAGCGTGCAACCGCTTTTTGCGCGTCGTGTCGATGTCCTTTTGATCGCGGGGGCTGAGCGGTCGCTCCTGGTCCCCATTTCCGCGCATCGTGACCCTCACGTCCGGTCCACGTTGGCTGTTGCATCGATCCCTGAGTCAGAGGAGTCGCGCGCTCTGGGCGCCGTTCCGGTCCTGGACGAACCAAAACGTATTCAGGTGGGTCCAACAATAGAACTGACGGTCGAAGGCTACGAGCCAGTAGGCTCGGACCCGAACGAGACATTTGCTTCCTGGCGAATAACCATCGAGCGCGGGGATACCCGCGTCGTTGTCCTGTCGGACGGGAGGGCCGCGGGTCTCTTCCCGCCTGGGCCCGCCGCCTCGGTACTGGCCGTCTCTGGCGAGAATCCGTTGGAGGCACTTGCTTACACATCCGCCGTCGCGGTTGTCGCAAACGCGGATGCAGTCGACGGCCCGACATTTCGAGACGGCCTCGCTGCCCTCAAGCGCCCGCCATCGTGGGGATTCCGCGTCGCGCCCGGCGACTCCCTGAACCTTCACCTCGTCGATGGAGGCATCGAGCTTCCGTCAGACGGCGCGCAGAAGGTTCACGCGGGCAGCGCAAATGGCATGTTGCCACGCATGAACCACCTGGCTCGCCATGTCAGGCAACGCGCGCTGCCTTGGCGCGGATGAATTCGTCTTTCACCTCGGACAGAAACTCTGGATCCGCGATCAAGTCAATCCCGGTGAGCGCCATGGCACGTGCCACCATCAATGTACGCTCATAACCAAGTTCCGAAATTGCCGCTTCAACAACGTCTTGCGAGTGCCAGGTACAGACTCGATCGAGGATGGGAAATGACGTTTCAACCGACGGGACGACATAGCTGACATTGCCCCAATCGGTTGACCCCGTTCCGGGCTCCGCTTTGGCCTGAGGCAGGTGCATCCCAACATGCTCAATATGCTCACCCAGGCGCTTGGCCAGGCTGTAGTTTGTGATCATGTCGAAATTCGGCTCTTCTGGCATGTCAACCAGGACTGTTGAGCCGGTCATCAGCGCCGCGCCTTCCGCGATGCGCCTGACCTTGTCAACGAGTGCATTCATTCCGGCTAGGGTGGAGGCACGAATAAACAGCTCAGCCTGAGCGAAATGAGGCACGACGTTTGGAACGTCACCTCCGTGCGTGATGATCCCGTGAATTCGAGCATCTTGCGTGATGTGCTGCCGAAGGGCGTTGATCCCGTTGAAGAGCTCGATAACGCCGTTGAGCGCATTGATGCCGTTGTACGGATCGGCTGCCGCGTGGGCCGCCTGTCCGTGAAAGCTGATTCGCATCAGCACGCAGGCTAGCGCCTGTCCGCTGCCCTCCACGGTCGGGCATACCGCCTCGGAAGTTCCCGGATGAGCACCAAGCGCGGCATCGACACCGTCGAAAATACCAGCGTTCGCCATGATGACCTTCCCACCGACCGCTTCTTCGGCAGGGGTCCCGAACACCTCCACACGTCCGTTTCCACCCAGATGCTCGAGCGCGGCGGCAAGACCAATGCCCGCGCCTATGCCGGCTATCGCGATCAGATTATGACCACATCCGTGCCCCACGCCGGGCAAAGCATCATATTCCGAGAGGTAGGCAACTCTTGGTCCTCTATCGCCCGCGGCCGCGGCGAAGGCCGTCGGGAGATCGGCAACGCCACGCTCGACGTCGAATCCGCGCGTGGCGAGAAAGTCAGCACAGGCTTCGCTCGCCCGAACCTCCTCAAGCGCAATCTCCGGGTTATCGTGAATGAATCGGGAAAGGGCAACAAGGTCCGCCGATGCCAGGTCAATTGCCTTGAGGGCCGAGATTCGTGCCGCCTCAAGATCCACACCAGACGTCTGTGCCACCCGAAATCCCTTCACTCGTAGCGAAAAACTCCGCCCTTTGTCGCATACGGCGCCTCGCCAAAGTCGCGTTAGGCCAAGCGAAACGCGGTTTTGCGCGTGCCAACGGAGAAAGCGTTGCTAGAGCGTCGCCCCACACTCGGGACAGAAAACATCACGCGGCCCAACTCGGGCACGACAAACGGCGCACCGCTCGTCGCCTGTAACGCCAATTGAGGGCGCAACCGGCCACTGGTTCGAAGGCTCGCCGGCTGAGACGCGGTTTGCCGTGCCAGGGGAGCTCCAGGCGGTCCAGACGGTCTGATCGCTCTCGAGGCCAGTCGCATCCACCGAGTAGGGATTCGTCTGATCTCCGGTGGGTGTCCGAGCGTGTCCATTCGAAGCTGCGCCAGCGAAATCGCTACTGGTCCTGGACCCTCGCTGCCCGAAGATGTCCGTCGCCGCCAATGGCGACGTCGCGTCGACCGCTGCACCAAACCGGCCAGAGGGTACGCCGGGCTCCGTGCCTGGCTCGTACTTGCCGCTTTCGCGAGAGGCAGCCCCCCCCACCGGCCGCTGGCGAGCATATGCAGTGGGCTGCATTGCGCCTTCTAAAGCGTGAGGTTGTCGCCGCGATCGCGCCGCGTTGACGATCCAGCCGATCACGGTCAACACCAGCAATACGCCGGCCGCGTAGAGGAGTAGCTGGTCAGTCTGGCGCAGCAACGCCTGGCTCACGATTCCGCGATCGAGTGGCGCAGATGGCCGCAGAAAGATCTCAACCCAGAGAAGGAGATACGAAACCAGAAAAGCCCCGTTGAACGCGGCCAGGAGCCCGCCGGTGAGCCGAGAGAGCATCCCTGGCCGCGTTGCGCCAAGCGCTGCCCCGCCGCCATAGCCAAGCAGAAATGCCCCGGCGAGAAGCAGTATCGTGGACGCCGCAAACGTCGAGGTCGATGAATCGAGCGAGAATCGCCGGCTCAGCGCCTGCCCCCATTGGTCCCCAAATCGCTCGGCAAGCGTTGCGCCAAGCAGGATGCCAGCAGAAACCATCGATTCCTTGGCAACCCCTCGTCGGATGCCAAAGGGCACGAAGAGCAGGACGATCAAGCCCAGCAGAACATCCAGAAGCAGTGGCGTATCAACCTGTGGCACGGATACCTGCCCCGAAACCCTAACCCCAACGATTGCCCAGGGACCGGAGCGCACGGATCAGGGACGGTGCGCTCGGGTCCCTACTTCATGTACGGTCAATTGATGGAGCTCGGTTTCCAGTTGAGATCGAAGTCAGCCGTGTATTGTCCCTTCGACCATCGAAACCGCTAGCGGGGCTACGAATTGACTTCGGGGTTCAGTCTAGCACGGCTCCGCACCCCGGAAGAGTTGCCTGGTTGTCAATAACGGCGCACGATATGCTATATTGCCGAATGGTGAGGCGGCATGCCTAACCTTTGTGAGACTGTCGAACGAATGCCGCCATGCTACCGAAAGGAGACGTTCGATTCCATCCACATCCAACCGGCGAACGAGCGCGCAAGCTCCAACGGCAGCCGCCACAATGGCCAAATCATCGGCGGAAGCAACGTCCGCCCGGAGCGCCGTCGGTTCTTCATCCCCGCGACATCCTGCCGATGCTCTAACCTGGCGGCGGATCGATCTTCACATTCACACGCCGGCGTCAACCGACTACCAGGAGCCTGGCGCAACCATCATGGATGTCTTGCATCGCGCTGAAGAGCGCGGGCTCGACGCAATCGCGCTGACCGACCACAACTCCGTCCGGGGGTACGCCGAACTCTGGCGAGAAATCGAAGATCTCGAGTTGCTCGAGTTCCTGAAGCGCCTCAAGCCGGAAGAAGAGAAGCGGCTCGCCGAGTTTCGCAGGCTTTTGAATACCATCCTCGTGCTTCCCGGATTCGAATTCACCGCTCAGTTCGGGTTTCACATCCTGGCCATCTTTCCCGAAGGGACGACAGTCCGCAAAATGGAGCACCTCCTGCTCTTGCTTGGGGTGCCGGAAGATCGGTTCGGCAGTGGGGAAGTGGGCGCCACAACCGATGTCTTGCGCGCCTACGAGATTCTGGCGAACAACGGCGCCCTTGTCATCGGCGCCCATGTCAACTCGACGCACGGCATCGCCATGCAGGGACTCCGATTCGGCGGCCAGACCAAGATCGCATACACCCAGGACCCGAACCTGCACGCGCTCGAGGTGACGGACCTTCTTCCAGTCTCGAATCGCCGATCGACCGCGCGGTTCTTCAGCGGAACGAAGACGGAGTATCCGCGCCGAATGCACTGCATTCAAGGATCTGACGCGCACCGCCTGACACAAGATCCTGACCGCGAAACACAGCTCGGGGTCGGCGACCGGCCAACTGAAGTCCTGTTGCCGGAAATGTCGTTCGCGGCGCTCAAGGCGCTGTTCGCCAACGATGAGTTCGACCGCACTCGCGCCTATACCCCGCCACCAAGCGATCCCATCAAGGCGGCCAGGTTGGACGGCAACGCGTCGAATCAGGCTTTTCACGAGAACGCCTCGTCAAAGCGGGTGCATACGGCGATCATTCGAGACGTGGTTGCATTCTCCAATTCCGGCGGCGGGAGAATTTATCTCGGCATTTCCGCGGCGGAGAAGCGCCCTGTCGCTGGCATCGACAAGCCAGCAGAGTTGATCTCAGACCTGACGAAGCTGATTGTCGATCAGGTTTCGCCGGCCGTGTCTGTGCAGTTCGAGGAATTGACGTCGGATGGCAAGCCAATCGTCGTAATTGACGTCGCCGAGGGCCGGAAGAAACCGCACGCCATTGAACCCGGCGGCATCTATGTACGCCGGGGAGCGGAATCCGCGCAGGCGAGCCGTGACGAGATCGTTCACATGGTCACAGCCAGCGCCCCGTCGGCGGAACCCATGGTCCACGCTGGCTCCGCGGCCATGCCAGAGCTTGAGCTCCCTCCCATGCATGAGTCCGTGCCTCGAGTTCCGATGCAGCAACCTTCACCTCGCGGGAAGTCTTCTCGAACCTCCAGGGAACCACCCGCGACGTCGATTCCGGGTCCGAATGGCTCGGCAATCAGCCCGGTCACGCCGTCACCGGCCGCCGAGGAAGGCCTGACGAGCTATGAAGAGCCGGTTGGACCAGACCCGATTGCACCGTCGACCGGAATCGAAGTTCTCGAGTCGTTCGAGCAGGATGGCGTTCGCTATTACACCCTGCGAGATCTTCGCTATCACAAATTGATCTACAACGTGACAGGGAAGACTGATCGCCGCCTTTGGCGTTCGGCAATTGCCCAGCGTGAAAAAGGCGAACTGGACGAGAATTCGGTGCGTTGGGACGGCGACTATGGCCTTTGGCGCTCCTATCGTCAGCGCACAGGCGACCGGCGCTACGATCTGGTGTATCGGGGCGACGGTGACCCCCGCATCTTCTTTGGCGTCAGCGAGGCAGGCATGGTGGGCCGCTGGAAGCCTTTGCTTGCCACCTCAAAGGCGCCAGCATGACCACCTTGTCCGGCACACCCGCGGTGGCCGGACAAGGCGATGTCCGAATCGGTGTCAGTTCGTGGGGTAGCCTGCCTGGCTTCTATCCGTCTAGGGTAAAGGCTCGCGACAAGCTGTCGTGGTATGCGCGGTTCTTTTCGATTGTCGAAGTCAACGTTTCCTTCTATCGACTCGTGCCGCCTCGAACATATGCACAGTGGATAGAGGCAACGCCTGAGAACTTCCTCTTCGACGTCAAGGCTTTCAGCGAGTTAACCCATTTCCGGCAGACGCCATCGGACGAGTCATTCGCGCATTTTCGCGCCACGTACCGGCCGCTTGGGGAATCTGGAAAACTTGGCGGAGTACTCTTTCAGTTTCCCCCGAAATTCGCCAACAGCCAGCAATCTCGCGACTATCTCCGCCGCGTCGCTGACCAGATGGAGGGTGGTCGAACGGTCGTCGAGTTCCGAAACGATTCCTGGTTCACCATGAACACCGCGAATTTGACGCTCGATTTCCTGCGGGCGCTTGGCCTTTCCTATGCCATTGCCGACGAACCCCAAATCCCTCGGGACACTGTACCGCCCCTTGTTGCGGTGACGGATCCCGACCTTGCCTACGTCCGACTTCATGGCCGCAATGTTGACGGTTGGCTCCGGGGCGGCGGAGGAACCCGCTACGACTACGACTATTCTGAAGCCGAGTTGGCCGAATGGGCGGACATAGTATTGGGCCTGGCTATGCGGGCCCGACAAGTCCATGTGCTTTTCAATAACAACGCGCGAGGCGACGGCACGCGCAACGCCATTCGATTGAGCGAATTGCTCGGGATCGGGCCGGAGGATCCTCCGGCCCTGCCATTGGCCCAACCATTGCTCTTTGACGACGGCTAACGCCGCGCCTTATTCCGATGCGACGACCACAACATCCTTGTCAAACAGCGCTGGCAGGCGGCCCGTCCAGGGGCCCTGGCGGGCGCCCTGCAACCATGGCTTCTGGACAAACATCGGCACCCAGTTCGCTATTGGCACGTAGACCGCATTCTCCAGGACCAACGCTTCGGCCTGTCGATACAGATCGTTTCGCGTGGTGTTGTCCAGCTCGATGTTCGCGTCGGCAATGAGCCTGCTGAATTCCTCGGCAGCGGCGCCGGGATCACCGCCTATGGGTTCGAGATCTCCTGCCCAGTTGAACACGCCCAGCATGAACGGCGAGTCGGGGCGGAACACGTCGCTCATCAGGAACGGGGTGTCGGTCACCGTCTGCCACCACATGATTCCGAATTGGAGGCCGCCAGTCTCGGCAATGAGTTCGTTGATCTCATCCTGAGACCGGCCATTATCGAGCACAATTGATACGCCGAGATTCTCTTCGAAAATCTGAAGAACCTGGCCGACACGCTCGACCTCCGCGTCTGACTCACCGGAGGCCAGATAGTAGGTGATCTCGGGCAATCCCTGACCTTCAGGATAACCGGCCTCGGCCAGTAGGTCCCGAGCCTGCTGCGGATCGAAAGGAAAGCCCTCCGGAGGCTCATAACCACTCAGTTCATTCACGACGGGCGGCGTGAAGACCACCGCTGGGGTCCACGTGCCGCCATAGATTTGTGAATAGCGGTCGCGGTCGAATGCCAGCCCAAAGGCGCGGCGCACCCGAACGTCGTCAAATGGAGGTTGGCGAAAATCCATTGCCAGGGAACGGATGGTCGCCTGCGCGGTGTCAAGCCGAGTCAACTCGCCGGCGAGCGCCGCGTCCTCCTCGACATCGCTGAGAAGGGACAATGGGATGTCCGCGGAGGCGGCATTCTCGTTGATATACAGGTCCAAAGCGGATCGGGCTGCCTCCGGACCGTCAAAGACTGGCCAGATGATCTTTGTCAGCGATGGAGAGCGCGCGTCAAAATACTCTGGATTGGGCTCCATCACGAACTGGGTGTCTTGCTGGTACTCGGTGAATTGCCATGGACCTGTGCCCGCGCCATTCAGGACGAAGTTTGCCTCTCCATAGTCCGCGATCGCCTGCGGATCGACGACGGCCCAGACAAAGGACGCCATGAACGATGGGAAGTACGTCAGCGGCTCGGATAGCTCGACGACGACCGTTCGGTCGTCTTCGGCCCGGAACCCAAGCTCGGCGCCTTCTACCCCAGCAATCCAGTCTGCAAACCCGAGCAGCGGTTCCATGAACGCGACCATTGGCGACAGGTTTGCCGGATCGAGTGCTCGCGTCCACGACGAAATGAAGTGATCCGCGAGTACGGCATTGCCACTGGCATATCGCGCACCTTCGCGAATTGTCAGCGTATAGCGCAATCCGTCCTGCGAGCGCACAACCTTTTCCGCCAGATCGAGTTGCAGGCGCCCAAGCTCGTCATACCGCAGGAAACCGCCCCAGACGTTTGGATACATCACCCAGAATCCACCATAATCGGCGGATCGATGTGGATCGAGGGTAATTGACTGGCCAAAGGCATCGAACGGGACCGTTATTTCCGCGCCTTCAACGATTGGCGCATCCTGCAGTAATGCGTTCGGCGATCGCGCCGGAGCCGCCGAAATGATCCCCGCGTTCGCGGTCGCCACTGCGCCGGCAATGATGGCTGACCAACGGAAAAGGTCGCGCCTGGTTGGATTTGGCGTCGCTGCACCGAGTGCCTGCCAGAGCCGCCGCAGGTCGTTCCGTTCCTGAGGAGCGAGTCCTCGCTCCAACCGGGGATCCATCTTCAAGTGATACTCCTCCTCACGGGCCACCCGTTAGGATAGCCGAGGCATGTGAGCCCCGCCTATCCTCGTGGTCTCGCGCTCAACAACGACCAGAGTGGCCGTGAGGTTACCAAGAGCGGCGCCATCTGCCAGAAGCGATGGCGCCGCGCCGCAGACTACGAGCCCGGCTCCGCAATATAGAGAATTGCGCTTGCGCCCACGCTTTCCCCGGCCTGAAACGAAACCATGCCAAGCGCTCTGATGTTCGCCAGGCTCCCGGCAGGCGCGGTTGAGGCAGTGGCGTCACCGAACGCATCCTCGCAGGCGACACCATCAAAATCCTGGTCGAGATCACTTTGCCCAACAGGGTCGGCGTCGAACGCATCCTGGGCCAACGCCTGGGTTTCGAACTCGCCACACGCCAGATCAGCGTCCCGCACAGTCGAATTCGAAAATTCGCCAGTGAGCATCATGATCGGCGCCATCGCCTGGCTAAAGTCGATGTACGAAACCTGGTAGTACTCCGACGGGAGTAGACCCATTACTTCCTGAAACTGCGCGTCGTCTGCCAACACATCCGTCGGTGGTGAACTGAGCTGGTCCAGGCCATTTCCAATCGCCATCACGGCTCGATCGTCGAGGACGCCAAACTCGAGCGACGGGCCCTCGGCCATCGAGGGATCAGCCACGACGTAGATGGTGTCGGTCCCAACCCGGCGAATCGAAACGTCGACTTCGTCTTCAGCGCGGTCTCCCCATGCGGCAATCTTCTCCATCGTCTGGCTCAGCGCCGCTGGATCGGAGGTCGCGATCGCCGCTACGGCATCGATGCCAAATGATTCGAATGACAGGCTGGGGAACGACGTAAAGGCGATGTACTCGTCTCCAAGTAGATCGAAGAGATCCGATTCGGGATTGAACCCGAGCGTTTCGGTCGCTTGAGCGATCTGCGCCTCCATCTCCTCCGCCGTTGGAATCGCGGCCATTCCATGATCGTCGGTCCATTCGCCCGTGCTCGCGTCATTCACGGCCTGCGCAAGTCCAAACGCCGCGCCAGCGAAGGCATTGGGAGGAAGCTTGCCCGCGCTGAAGATGAACGTGCCAGCAGGCGCGTTCGCTGCCTGAGCCGCGACTCCGGGATCGTTCTGCACCATATAGGCCGAGAGGTCAACACCCTCGACCGTTGCTGGGTGATGCGGCGACGCTGACCGTGCTCGCGCCCGCGCCGCAGGCAGATGACGCTTATGAGCGCGAGATCTGGCGCAATTTCAGCCATCCGGACGGCGCGCTCAAGGAGATCCCGGCGTGCCCGCCCAGCGCCTCGGGCGGAAAGTCCGATGGAAGGACGCTCTGGATGGCGTCGGCCATCGCTGGATCGAGCGAATCCATGATCGCGGTCGCGTTGATATACGCAAAGGAGATCGCGTCTTCCGGCAGACGTGAAGCGATGTCCAAGGCCGATTCAGACTCGGCAAGGGACGGCGTCGTCCCATCAATGACGTCCAGGATACTGGTGACGTCCGCGGGATTCTCGGCAGCGACGATGTAGCCCCCCGAGTGGCCGATCGCGAAGTCGCCCTTTCCGTGATGCCCGAACATCTCCTCCAGTGGGTCGCCTTCCCACGCGCTATGGCCGTCTTTCCGCGTCGATTCTGACCAGATCAGGTCCTCACCCGGACCGGAGGCGACCATCAGCTCGATCCCGCGTCGCTCGGCGAGCGCGTTGGTTTGTCGAACGACGTAGTCCCACGCGGCCTCGGGATCGCCCGGCTGGAGGATCGCCGAGATGCCCATTGGCTCGTCGCGACGTTGGGCCACCGGAGTTGCGCCGGATTCAGCCTTCATCGCCTTCGCATCATGGCCATGCCTGGCCATGGCTTCATGCATGGCCAGCATCCTCTGCACGGCCGTCGGCGTAACGACAATGGCCAACTCTCCGCCCACGAGCGCGTCGAGGTCCGCCGCGGTGAACTCACCTGACGAGGCGCCTTCGCTCAGCATTTCGTCACGCCAGAGGTCGAGCGCGTTGGGGATGCCCACGCGGTCGAGCAGCGCCTCGGTCTGTTTCCATTGGGACCCCTCAAAGTCCAGATCGAGTTCATAGAAAAGAACTGCATCCTCCGGGGCAGCAGATGCGGTGGCGGGGAGCCGCTCCTGGGCACTAACGCCTGTCATCGTGGCCCCTGGGACTAGCAAGGCAGCGGAAAATGCCAACGCGGCCGCGGCCCGCCCCACATGTTTCGCGGACGACGTGATCTGGACCATCTGGTTCCTCCTCGCGCAGCACGACGACTGCGTTGAAAATGGTAGAGAGCGCTCCATGGTCCCAGGGACGATCACTGGGCATGGACTACGGCGCACATTCAATGCCACGGGGCACTCAGTCGCCTGAGTGCCCCGCGCGGAACCGGCGCTCAAGCCCCGGAAATCATCATCTACTCCTCGATGTAGAGGATCGACGAGCCACGCTGAACGCCGCCATCCTCGAAGCTGACAGCCGCGAATGCCGTGACCGCCGAGTAGTCGATCTCCGCGAAAGCCGCTTCAAGCTCGTCGTCACCGGACATGTCGTCCTCTTCAGTGGCGACGTCGGTCACGAAGTAGTCCTCGCAGACCTCGCCATCAAAATCCTGGTCGAGGTCGAATGTGTCTGGCTCTGCCGCGTCATAGGCGGCCTGCGCCTCTTCCTGTGTCGCGTAGTTGGCGCAGGTATCATTCGCGTCGACAATTTCGCCCATACCGCCGAAGTCGAACTCATCGGCTTCTTCTGACGCCGCCTCCATAAGTGGCATCGCCTGTGCCAGATCGACATAGAAGTAGCCGTTGCCTTCCGCGGGCAGGGTAGCCATGACGGCCTGGTACTGTGCATTTCCGGACAGCCCATCGCCAGACGATTCGAGGCGATCGATGGCATCACCGCTGCCAATGACGAATTGATCGCCAACGACGCCGAATTCGATTGTCGAACCTGCCTCGTCGAGCTCAATGACATAGACTTCGCCGCCGCCGACGGCCCGGGTCGTCAGCGCGGACTCACCGCCGGTAGCGCCCTGAATCAGGAAGGAAAGCTGGGCTAGCGCATTTGAAACGGTGGCGGGATCGGCAACGTTGGATGCAAAGACTCCGCTGAACTCATCTCCACTCTCATTGGCCGCAAACCAACCACCGTATTCGCCGACAAGCTGGTGGAAGAGATCGGTCTGCAAATTGACGCCAAGAAGTGCAGCCGCGCTCTCATACTGCTGGGCGATGGCGTCTTCCGGAGAAGCGACAGGCGTCGACTCGCTCACTCCAGTCAACGATGGATCCCCCATGCCGAGTGCCAGCCCGATAAAGACTGCGCCAAGCGCATCAAGTGTGCCGGTCGCGCCAAGATCGGCAGAACTCGTAAAGAGCATCGCGTTGCCTGGCGCTTGATCGACAAGCCCAGATGCATATGGCGCCGGAGCGGGTGGAAGCGTTGCCCCTTCGGCCGGAAGAATAACGGTCTCAAACCTGAAGCCAGGCTCGTCCG
>CAYSXO010000017.1:2886-13999 GCA_964434995.1 uncultured Sphaerobacteraceae bacterium | reverse complement strand
AACGGTGATGGCCGTGTAGGAATCGGTGATCAGTGATTCGGATGCCGCGGCGAACGGACCAAGATCGAACTCCTGATCGGCGAGACTGTTCACGAACGTGAACGAGAGAAACTCGGCAGGTAGCGCCTGTTGCGCGGCAGAGAACTCCGGAATGGAGGCAATATTGGGCGTGCTCCCATTGGCAGTGTCAATCAGCGGATGGAGATCAGCCGGAACCGTCGCGATCAGGATGAGGTCCCCCACCCGCGCGGCAGCCATGCCCTCGTCATCGGCTTCATCCGCGGCAGGAGGGGCGTAAACGATCGTCGTCCCCTCATAGGTCGATTCCTCGCTCGGGCCGTCAAGGGCTGCCTCACGGATGCCGGCCCACGCCGTATCAGGGGCCCGAGCATCAAGCACCGCGGCGAACCCCTCTGGCTCAAGATCACCCGTATCCGCTTCCTGAGCGTCTCCTTCGCCGTCGCCCATCATGGCATCGAAATCGGCGGTCCCCATCGATTCCTCGGCGAGAGTATCGAGGACGACCGAGCCGAGAACTATCGCGACTTCGCCACCAAGGAAAGCGTCCAGCGGCAACGGTTGGCCATTGTCGTCTGTCAGGCCGTCTGCCATGGCCTCGTCGAGCGCCGCGCCGATGCCCGCACGATCGAGCAGTTGGTCGGCCAGTTGCCATTGGTCGGATTGGTTGTCGAGTGTCGTAACCGAGTAGACGACGGAGTCAGCGGGCGTAATGTCCGCGGTGCTGAAGGAGACCGTGGCACTCTGCGCGGCCGCGGGCGCCGCACCCATGACGGCAGGCACGGAGACTCCCATCAGGAACGCCGCGCTCATCGCCAGTCGGCCACACACGGCACGTGTCTCTCTCAGGGGAAGTCCGCGCGATCTGAAGCTGGACGGGGGCATCTGCTCACCTCTTTCTTGCCTGCGTGGCCGGACAGCACCGGCGACTCGACCCGAAAACGGAACGTGCGACAGGAGTGTTCCAGGTTCACGGCGAGGGTACGGGCGCCGCCCCCCTTCGTCAACGTCGCCCATGCAGAATCTGAGCCTGTTAACGCCGTATGAGAATATTCAGGACGATTGTGAGAATGACACTAATCACGATCGATGAAACGATCGGGATAAAGAGTGAGAACGAGCCGCGCTCGATGATGACGTCGCCTGGCAGGCGCCCGAGTCGATTCAGTCCGGGCACGTGCGGCGCAACCACGAGCACGATCCCGACCGCCGCGATTGCGAGCCCGCTAACGACCAACAGGCGACCAAGGCCAGACAGGTCGCTCATGCGGTCCGGCTCCTACTCCTGGATTCGCTCATCGATACCAGTTGCGATGCCAAAGATCACCATGAACAACGCCGCGAGCAGCATGATAATGCCGATCAAGACGACGACGGTCACGCCGCTCCGGAGAATTGCGCCAAGCCAATCAGGCATTTCGATTGGACCCCACCTCGCCGGCGCCAATTCGCCGAACCGGAGTATACCCGTGCCCGGCGCTCGACTCCGAGGCGCCGGGCACGGCGGCATCAGACCGCGACTGGCTCGTCTTTCCTTGCCGATCTGATCTGCAATTCGTGGCCATCCGAATCGACAACGGCGGTGTCGCCATCGCGCAGCTCACCACTGAGCACCTCTTTCGCTAGCCGATCGAGGAGCTCGCGCTGAATGACACGCTTCAATGGGCGCGCGCCGAAGGCCGGGTCGTACCCCCGTTCCGCGAGCCAGGCCTTCGCTTCAGGAGTTACCTCAAGATGAATTTGGCGGTCGGCCAGGCGATCGTTCACTTGCTTGAGCTGGATGTCGACTATTTCGCCAATCTGCTCCTTGGACAATGGCTGGAAAATGATGATCTCGTCTATCCGGTTCAGAAACTCGGGCCGGAAGTTGCCTCGCAGGGCGTCCATCACCCGCTCACGCACCTTGTCCGGGTCTTCATCCCCGGGCGCGAGCAGGTATGTGGACCCAAGATTGGACGTCATGATGATGACCGAATTCTTGAAGTCGACCGTTCGCCCCTGCCCATCAGTTGCCCGGCCATCGTCGAGGATTTGAAGCAATACGTTGAAGACATCTGGGTGCGCCTTCTCGATCTCGTCGAGAAGAATGACGCTGTAGGGCCGGCGGCGGACGGCCTCGGTAAGTTGGCCCCCTTCTTCGTAGCCAACGTATCCGGGAGGCGCGCCAATCAGCCGGCTTACCGAGTGCGGTTCCATGTACTCGGACATGTCAATCCGCACCATCGCCTGATCGTCGTCAAAGAGATATTGCGCCAGAGCCCGGGCCAACTCGGTCTTGCCGACGCCGGTTGGGCCAAGGAAGATAAAGCTGCCGAGCGGCCGATGCGGGTCAGATAGCCCCGCCCGTGAACGACGAATCGCGTTCGAGATGGCGACGATCGCCTCATCCTGGCCGATGACCCGCTCGTGAAGCCTCTCCTCCATCTTCATCAGCTTTTCGATCTCGCCCTCGACGAGCCGGCTGACCGGAACCCCAGTCCAGCGAGAGACGATTTCGGCGATGTCTTCGCCATCAACCTCTTCTTTCAGGAGCCGGCTTTCCTGCGTAGCCGCCTCCTGCTGCTCTGCCTCGCGGAGCTGCTGCTCGAGTTGCACCAGCGTGCCGTATTGCAGTTCCGCCGCGCGGTTAAGGTCGTACGCGCGGCTTGCTTGTTCGATCTCCACTTTGGTCTGGTCGATGCGTTCCCGCAGGTCAGCGACCTTTTGCAGCGTCTCGCGCTCACCCTCCCACCGTGACCGGAGGGCGTCTCGCCGCTCGCGCAGATCGGCGAGTTCCTTCTCGAGGTTGTCCAGCCGCTCGCGAGAGGCTGCATCCTTTTCCTTGCGCAGTGCCTCTCGCTCGATTTCGAGCTGCATGATGCGGCGTTCAGTCTCATCCAGTTCCACGGGGAGGGACGTCATCTCCATCCGGAGTTTCGATGCAGCCTCATCTACAAGGTCGATCGCCTTATCCGGAAGGAAGCGGTCCGTGATGTACCGGTTGGAGAGCAGTGCGGCGGCTACCAGCGCAGAATCGAGAATGCGCACCTTGTGATGCGTTTCATAACGGTCCCGCAATCCGCGAAGAATGGAAATCGTGTCCTCGACAGTCGGTTCGCCGACATAAACAGGCTGGAAGCGACGCTCGAGCGCGGCATCCTTCTCAATGTATTTGCGATATTCCTCGAGCGTTGTCGCGCCGATGGTACGCAGTTCGCCCCGTGCCAGCATCGGCTTCAGCATATTGGAGGCATCCATCGCCCCTTCGGCAGCGCCGGCGCCTACAACCGTATGCAGCTCGTCGATGAAGAGGATGATCTTCCCAGCAGCGTCTGTGACCTCTTTCAGGACCGCCTTCAATCGTTCCTCGAACTCGCCGCGAAACTTCGCGCCCGCGATGAGTGCACCGAGATCGAGCGCGATGACTTGCTTATCCTTCAGGTCTTCGGGCACATCGCCACGCACAATCCGCTGCGCGAGTCCTTCGGCGATGGCGGTCTTGCCAACGCCCGGCTCACCAATCAGCACCGGATTGTTCTTCGTACGCCGCGACAATACCTGCATGACGCGACGAATCTCTTCATCCCGGCCAATGACGGGATCGAGCTTGCCTTCTCGCGCGAGCTCCGTCAGGTCTCTGCCGTATTTCTCCAACGCCTGATACTTGTCTTCGGGATTGGGGTCCGTCACCCGCTGACCTCCACGAATCTGCGACAAGGCCTCATAGACGCGGTCTTTCGTCACGCCATTTCGGTTCAGCAGCCTTGCGGCGCCGCTGTCAATCGTTTCGAGAATGCCAAGCAGGAGGTGCTCGGCGCTGACGTACTCATCACCCATGCGCTTCGCTTCGTCCTCTGCCTTCTGCAGCACCTTGCGCAAGCTGTTGCTAACCACGGGTTGTGCGGCATAGGAGAGCTTCGGCAGACCATTGAACTCGCTTGTCGCGGCCGCCAGTAACGTCCGTGGGTCTGTTCCAAGCTTCGTGAGAATCTGCGGCACGAGACCGTCACTCTGCTCGAGTAACGCGACCAACAGCGCAACCGGCTCGAATTGCGAGACATTCTGCTCTTCTGTCTCGCGCTGTGCCGCAACGATGGCCTCCTGAGCTTTCTCCGTAAACTTGGTCGTGCTCGCCATTCCCTCACCCTCACTCAACTATCACGTGGAATCCAATGTGGCGGACCACCGGCTGCTCATGCCGCGATCGCGCGGTCGACTCCCGTTTGCGTCTATTTCGCACATGAACGAGATCATGTCAGCGGGGTTCGCCACTCTCTTCCGAAATCGCTCCAAGCACTGCCATCAGCGCCGCAAGCTCAACCTCCATCCGCCGCAAAGCAGGGTCGCCATTCTGCTCAGCCTCGGCGGCCACTCGCTGCCGAAGCATCTGCAACTGACGCGTGGCATCCATGACAAGTTGCACCCCAGCAAGATTGAGGCCCCGTTCGCCGACGAGATACTTCACTTGTCGCAGCCGTTGGAGGTCTTCGTCAGAGTAGAGTCGAAATTTGCCGGTCGTCCGCGACGGCGCGACGAGCCCCTCGCGCTCATACTTACGCAGCGTCTGTGGGTGCATTTCCAGTAAGCGGGCCGCCACGCTGATGATGAAGACCGGCTCACACCCGGGTCCATTCATGGAATTCATCTTGCCCTCCATCCACTGGAATAACCATAGATGTTGATACGATCTATGTCAACCTTCTGGACGTGTTTGCGACGCTGAATTGAGGAGCGGCCAGTGGAAATCTACGCGCACCGTGGGTGGTCAGGAGTCTATCCCGAGAACACGCTCATGGCCTTTCGCATGGCGCTTGCATCAGGCGCGCACGGCATCGAGTTGGACGTTCATGCCACGGCAGACGGCGTTCCAGTTGTCATTCACGACCGATCACTAAGCAGAACGACCGCCGGGTCCGGCAATGTTGACGAGTTGAGCCTGGCGGACATTCGTACGCTCGATGCTGGATCTGGTGAGCGAATTCCGACGTTGCGAGAAGTTCTCGAGCTTGTGGGCATCCACGCGCATTTCGATATCGAGGTCAAAGGGAGCGGCATCGAGGCCGAGGTTCTTGCAGTGCTTGCGCGGAGCCCAAACACACGATGGGCCATCTCCTCATTCGATTGGGGCGCGCTGCGTCGATTGAGAGAACTCGATAGCGCCGCCGAATTGTGGCCCCTGGCAATGGAATGCGATGCCGCTCTCTTTGCCGTGGCCGATGAGCTCGGCGCGCCTGTCGTTTCACTTGCATTGAGCGATTACACTGCCCCCAATGCGACGGCGCTACGACATTCCGGCCTGAAAGCGATGATCTGGACTGTCAATGAAGCCGCGGAAGCGAAACGAATCCGCGACCTCGGAGCGTTTGCGCTCTGTACCGATCATCCCGATCGCATTGCCGCCGCGCTGATGCGCTGATCGGGACAAGACGTGCGAAATCCGGATCAAGAGAGTGAACCTCAACCATTTCAAGGAGGGACCGCGTGTTTAATTGGCTGGCGGATTGGATAGCGCGGGTTATCGAGGCTATTGGGTACCCCGGCCTCACCCTTCTCGTCGCCCTTGAGAATGTCTTTCCGCCGATCCCTTCGGAGGTCATTCTGCCATTCGCCGGCTTCATGACCGGCCAGGGTAGATTCTCGTTCCCGCTCGTCATCGTTGCCACGACGCTCGGATCGATTCTCGGCGCCATAGGGCAAAAGCGGTTCAATGCCCTCGTCGAGCGCTATGGCCATCTGGCCCTGCTGACACGCGACGACCTGACGCGCGCGGAGGACTGGTTCAATCGCTACGGCCCAATCGCCGTCTTTGTTGGGCGACTGGTTCCGATCGTACGCTCGCTCGTTTCCATTCCGGCAGGCTATCAACGAATGCCCGTGATCCAGTTCGTTCTGCTTACTGGCTTCGGAAGCATGCTCTGGAACGGAGCGCTCGTCACATTTGGATGGGCATTGGGCGAGAACTGGCACGCCATTGAACAGTACGTCGGCTGGCTCCAATACCTGGTCATTGCCGTGGTGGCTTTTCTGGTGCTCCGTTTCCTCTGGCAACGGCTTCGCGATCGGCGGCTTGCCTGAGGCAACTCGTCAGGGATTGATATCGCCGATGGTGACCGTGCCGCCATTTGCCACCGCCTCGCAGCGGCCTCCACCGCCTACGCGCCTGCCTTCGCCTTCCCCGGCCCGGTTTTTTTCGCCGCCCGTGGCATCGCAGACGGCCGTACCGCCATCCACCCGGACATCGATCGTGCACGAACCGCTGGAGGCGCAGTCCTCCTCCACGCTGACTTTCCCCTCGCGGGCGCGGCAGCGAGCGCGGTCTCCGCGGCAACGCGTCTCGCCCTTCCTGGTGGAAATGCTGACGCCGCGCGACGTACTCGCGTCTTCCCGATTCACCCTTTCGGTAGTCGATTGCCCGCCAGAATCCTGAGCGGCTTCCCGCGTGCTCGGCGTCTCCTTCTCGCCGCGTCGCCCGCCGCCTCGTTCCCGCTTTTCGCTTTCTTTGGCGTCCTGAGCCAGGCGAATGCTCTCGTCGCTACGGCCATAAATTGCGACCTCTGCGACTTCAGGCGGCGCTTCCCCGGCAAACGTTGATATGCTTAGGCGAAGGTACCGCGCATCCTCGCGCAGCACCGAGCCGCCCCAACCTGATTCAACGACTGAACTACCGACGGTCTTCCATCGTTCCCGATCAAGCGAAACGGCAATCTCGACTGTGCCCTCTCCAGAGATGAGCCACCGAACCTCGCGCAACCGCTTGCCATCGCCAACGTCAAACCAGAGCCACGAGCTCTCGACACCCGGCTCTGGCGCCCAAACGGTCGCCGCATCCTCGTCGTAAGCCACATCAGACCGGGGCGCGCTGTTCGGGCGGCCGCTTCGTTCAATTTCGAGCCTTGTCAATCTGGTCGGCGGGTCGGGGTCTCTCTCCTCGCTCCCTCCATTGCGGTCGAGTTCACCGTCGAGCGGGTCGGCGCCGGCAAGAGTGGAAGAAGGCGGATCGCCATCCAGAGGATCATGTGGACGTTCGCCAGCCACGACGGGAGTGGCAGATGCAACGCTTTCTCCATTGCGATAGGCCTGCATGCCTGCAACCGGAGCAACGTCTGGTCGCGGCGGGATGAGAAGCAGCAGCGACAGAGTTGCCAGGAACGCCATCGCGCCCGCGCGGGGCCAGCGCGGCCGGCGTCCTTTCCCGGACAGCATCAATCGGGAGCCTGGAGATAGGCAGCAAGCAAACGCGCGGTTTCCACTAGCGACGTGCAGTGCAGCCGTTCGAATGAATGCGATGCATCGACGCCAGGGCCAACTAGGCCGCCACGCACGTCCCAGCCCGCGCGAAGCGCCTGGCTGACATCCGACGCATAACCGGGATAAACGTCAACTCGATAGTCGATGCCATCGTGCCGGGCGAGCCGTATCAGCCGCCTGCTTAACTCGTGATCGTAGGGTCCAGACGAGTCTTTCACGCAAATCGTTGTCGCAAACTCATCCGATGTCTGACCCTTTGCCACTGCAGCCATGTCTACCGCGATCAGATCCACCGTGCCGTCAGGCAGCGCGGCTGATGATCCGTGGCCTACTTCTTCGTAGTTTGAGATGAAGAGGTGAGTGGGCGCCGCTGGCTGCTGGCCGCATTCCACAAACGCTTTCGCCACGCCAAGCAGGATCGCCACGCAGGCTTTATCGTCAAGATGTCTTGACTTGATAAAGCCGCTCTCCGTAATCGTGGTCCGCGGGTCAAAGCTCACGAAGTCTCCGACCGAAATGCCAACTTCACGAACATCGGCATCCGACCGGACTGGTTCGTCGAGTCGGACTTCAATCGACGTCTCGTCCCTTTGGAGGTCGACGAGTTCTTTCCCAAAGACGTGACCCGACGCCTTGGTTGTCAGTACCGTTCCCGTGACTGGCGGCCCGTCTTCCCTATGAACCAGGCAGTGCTCCCCCTCGATGGTCGACCAGTCATAACCACCGATTTGGGACAACCGCAACCGGCTATCGCTCTTGATCTCTTTGACCATTGCGCCCAGGGTATCAATGTGGGCAGAGAGCGTCCGGCCACCCAGATTGGCATCGCCACCTGGAAGCTTCGCGATCAACGCGCCCTTTATGGTGCGCCGGGTGGCAATTCCGAGCCCTTCGAGTTCCCTGGCAACGTGGTCAACGGCAGCACGGGTGAACCCCGTGGGCGAAGGGATCCGGCAAAGCGCCGCTGTCTGTTCAATCATGTATTCGCCATCAAGAACAGGACGTTGTGTGACGACGCCGGAAGCCATGCGATTTGCGGTCATGCTCTCCTCACTTCGCGCACCTGGCCAGGCTCATGCCGCGCGGCCGAAGAGCCGCCTCAACCAGTCGAGCCACGACGCTTGCGGCGCCGGGATGGGCGCGGCTGGTTCTGCCTCGCGCATTTCCGAATAGGGGAAGAGTTCGTGCCGCTTTTCCTGCTCCCAGCGCCATGCCAGGATGCGGTCGGCCACCGAGCCTGGATCGGCCTCTGCCCAACCAAGGTCGTACGTGCTCCATCGTTTCTCCAGACGAAGCACATTTGCCAGCGCGTCAGCTTCCTTGGCCTCGGCAGCCTCCATAGCCAGATCGAGCGCGCGCTGATCCGCGGTGATCTCGCTTACGAGCTCCTGCCGCACGTCAAACACTGTCCGGCCCTGATAGTCCGGGTGCCAGGTGAACCGGGCGGCGATGCCCTCGCCGGCGGCCACGATTAGGTCCCTTCCCGGTGAATGACCCCAGTCATGCAGTGGACAGAGCCAGCGCCTTTCATCAGCTCATCAACGTCGGCTTCAAGGACCGCAACCCCATTCGCTTCGAGCGTCGCCCGGGTAACAGGATTGCCGGCCGGCATCACGACGACTCCTGGGGCAAGCGGCACCATGTTGATCGCCATCCCCGAACGCGCCTCTCCGGGATCAGGCACATCGATGAATCGGAATCCCCGCTGCTTGAGAATCTCGTAAATGCGCCAGGGCAACTGTGTTGGATAAATCAGCGCAAGATCGCGATCGATGATGTTGAGCATGCCATCCAGATGTCCACAGCCATACGGCAATTGGACGATCTCCACTTGAGGCACGCCCGCATCGATGAATGCCCGCGCTGCTTGCCGTGCTCCATCGCGGTTGGTGCGCTGGCCTTCCGCGACGAAGACAAGCTCATCGGAGACTACGGCAACATCGGCGCCCTCGAACGTCGCCGTGCCAAGGACGGAATGGAAAATCGGCACGCCGATGCGTGCCAGTGCCGCCGCGGCGGTCCGCTCTTCCCCAGCGCGCGACGCCGAGGCCGGCCGCGCCAGAATCGCGCCAAGCGGCGTCATGGCGAAGACATCACGGCAAAAATAGGCGTTCGGTTTGTCGGGTCCAGCATCGCCAAGCTCATGCACGTCAACGCCATGCATGCGATACAGGTCGACGAGCTGATCGTGCTGGTCGCGCGCTCTTGCCGGGTCAAGAATCTGATGCCACAGCGCGGTCGACGCATCAGCGATGTTCTCGATTTCGGGGCCAGGCCGATGCATCAGAACGGATCGGAGCGTGCCACACTCGGACGTGACTCCACATTCCGCCCAGACGGACCCGAGCTCTTTCCTGGTTGGGGCGAGCCGGCCCTCCCAGCCGTCTCCCCCGTGCGAGGCGTCCTGTGCCTGTTCCAACGCATAGTAGGGCGTCGCGACCACGGATTCCTCTCCTCGTTGCGGGCAACGTGACTCCGCCGAGTATAAACTCGCTTCCAGCCAAAACCGTTACGCTCCTGCCTCGAACGTGGATGGCCTCACAACCCGGCTCACTCCATCCCGCTCGACAATCGTCCAGGCCTCTGTCATCACGGGTGACTGCTGGACATCCTCGACGTGGCTGATGATGAACATCTGTCGGAAGTGCCCCGCGTGAGCCAGGCCCCCCAGCGTTTCCAGGAGCTGCAGGCGCCGCTCGCTATCGAGCGATCCAAAGACCTCGTCGAGGACAAGAAACCGTGGCGGCCGGACCGCCGCCGAACCGACGACCTCTGACAACGCTAACCTCGCGCAAAGGGCAACGATGTCGCGCTCCCCGCCAGAAAAGCTGGCAATCGGAAACGACTCGTCGCCATCAAAGACTTCAATTCCGTAGTTCTCATCAAAGCGAACATGGTCGAACTTGCCGTTCGTCACTTGCGCCAGCAATTTTTCCGTGGTGTCGGCCAGTAGTGGTCCCACATGCCGGGCCACGTACCGGTCGAATTCTCCGAACTCATCGTACATCCGAGTCAGCTCGTCGGCCTCGCGGCCCTTCTGGTCGGCCTCCTCGACGAGTTGCTTCAATTGAAGGTGATCGGCATCGAGCCGCTCCCGCGCGGACCGTGCGTCTCGAACGTCCTGGCGGGCCGCCGCATGGTGATCTCGCGCGTTCGCGGCGGCCGCGCGGGTGGTCTGTTCGGCTTCCAATGCAGCCACAAGCGCGTCCGGGTCAAACCCCAATGCGATGCGTTGCCCAACAATGGCCTCTCGCTCTTCGCCGAGCCGGGCCATTTCGCATTCCTCCTTGAGCTTCTGTTCTTCATAGCGGCCGTGGCTGGCGAGTTCCACGTCGATCTGCAATACCTGCGCCTCGGCCTTTTGCGCCTCGCGGAGCGCTTCTGTCGCCAGGAGCAAATCTGCCTCGTTGAACGACACCTGCCCGAGATCGAGGATCTCTATCCGCACGGCGTCCTGCGCCCGACAGGCCGCTTCGGCATCGTGCTGTAGCCTTTCCAGGAGCGGAGCAAGCCCAGCGATGCGCTGCACGCGCTCGACTTCATGTTTCACGCGCGCAAGAGTTTCGGCTTCGGGTACGGCGTTCAATCCGTGGGCAGCGAGATTCAACTCCAGTGTCTCGTTCACGGCTTGATGGCGCTGCTCGGCTTCAGCGATCATCCGCTCGCCTTCCGAGAGGCGGACGTCAAGTCCGCGAACTCCCTCCAATCGTTTTCTTGTCTCGGTGCACCGCTCTTCCTCCGCGGCAACGGCGCGGCTTGCGAGACGAGCGTCCTTTGCGAACTCGTCTTCTCGTTGCTGAAAAGCCGCGATCTTGCCCGCAACATCCGCCAGCAATTGTGCCGATTCTGCCGGTCCAAGTGGCCGCGA
>CAYSXO010000017.1:0-2876 GCA_964434995.1 uncultured Sphaerobacteraceae bacterium | reverse complement strand
GAGCAGGTTGGACATATGCTGGCTTCGCGATGTTCACGCAGGTTCGTCGCCAGCCGTTCGCTATCCTCCCGTTGCGTACGAACCGTGGCAAGAGCCATGCGAATCTTGTGCTCGCGTTCACGCGCTACCTGCAAGGCGGCGAGCGCTTCTTCGAGCAGCCTCTCTGGGTCGCCTGCCCTCAATGCCGCGGCGCGCTCTTGTTCCAGCTTGCGCAACTGGGCGTTGAACCTGGCGAGCTGTGCCGCGACCTCAGCAACGGAAGCCGCCTTGTGCACGATCTCCTGCATGGCCTCGAGACGCGCTCGATGGGTCCTGGTGTCGAGTGCAAGCGCAAGGCCCCACAGTCTCTCGGCAGCCGCACCTGGGTCTCCGGCATCTGACGGCGACCAATACCAGCCGTCGATGCCCTCTGCCGATTCGAGATGGCTCAGAACCAGTGCTTCGAGCTGCTGAACGGTGCGGAGCCTTGCCTCGCACGCGCGCTGTTCCGCTTCCTGAAGTGACTGAAAACGCCTCGCCCTATCGCGTTCATGTTCGTGGCGCTCGACATGCGCCAATTGTTCACTGACGGTCAGGGCGGCTTCAGCGAGCCGCGTTCGCTCTTCCGCGCGCAGCTCCAGTCGCCTGAGCTCTGAAACGGCCCCATCT
This sequence comes from uncultured Sphaerobacteraceae bacterium, assembly GCA_964434995.1. Taxonomy (GTDB): domain Bacteria; phylum Chloroflexota; class Chloroflexia; order Thermomicrobiales; family UBA6265; genus JACCXM01. The sequence continues at coordinate 2,228 of CAYSXO010000017.1, read as the reverse complement.
CGCCTTGCTGCCGCGGCCGACAACTGCCCCGTCAGCGTCGCAATCTGATGACTCAGCGCTCCGTCTCTGGCCTGCAACTCGCGCAGATCGTCGAGCAAGGAGCGCGCATGTTCCGCTCGTTCTGTCGTTTCACGCGCGGCAGCCTCCAGCACGCCTTCTCGCAACTCGGCCTCCGCTACGCGGCGGGCCGCTTCGGTCGATTCCGCGTCCAGGTCGCGGCCGTCGATCCTTCGCTCGTACTCGCGCGTCCTCGCGTCGGCGAGCGAGCGAGCCATCGTTCGTCCTTCACCAAGCTCGCCCTGGGCTTCGCGAACGGCCTCCAGTCCCAGGAGCTTGCCAATCTCGGTTCTGCGCTCGGTTGCCGATCGGTCACCAAAGAACTGCAGCTCGCGCTGTTTGGTGAAAAACGTCGACACAAACGCGCCATGCGGCAGGCCCACAAGGTGCCGCGCGACGTAGCGCGTCACCTCTCGCGTCCCCTGAACGAGCGGCTCACCGGGAGTATCCTCGAGATAGACTTCGGCCTGCGAGCCACTCGCGCGGAGCTCCCGTTGAACGCAATACCGCCTACCGTCGTTCGTGTCTTCCAGGGTGATGCGGACCACGGTTCGGCCAATGCCTTCGTGTGGAGGCACCGCCGCTTGCGGTATCGACCGCGGGCAATACAAGCACCACTCGATCGCTTCGAAGAGCGTCGTCTTGCCCGCTCCGTTGGGACCCGTTATTGCGACAACTCCGGCTTCTGGAAACTCGATCCGGTGCGAACCCGCGTATTGCTTGTAGTTCTCGATGTCGATAGCTGAAATGATCATCAGCCAGCGCCCTCGCTGGCGCTCGCATCCTGCATTCGCGCAATCGCTCGCTCAAGTGCCGCGCTACCGCGCTCGCGAAAGGCCGACGCGAAGGCCGCATCGTACGTCCCGGATTCCACCCGCTCGGAAACGAACGCTTCAAAGAGCGTGAGCGGGTGAAGATCGGTAAGGACTGGCGCGCCTTCCCGGCCGAGTGGATCGAGGATTTCTCCCGGCGACGTTAGCCGGATGTGCCAGGCGTGGTCACCGGTTTCTCGCCTGACCAGCGCGGACGTCTCGCGAAACAGTGGCCGCGCGGCATTCTGCAATTCGACACGAACCATGGCATCAGGGAGACTGAGTGCTCCCGCCCGCGCCAGGATCATATCCGCCAGATCGCGCGCCGTTCGATCGGCGCCGTCTATTGGCGTCAGCGTCTCCATGGGACGCGCCGGCACATCGACACACTCAACGTGCGGCAGGCTCCCCTCTTCGGCGAGCGTCACAAGCGCATAGCCAGGCTGTGCCGGCTGATCGCCCCAGGAGGTTCGTTCGGTCGAGCCACTGTAATACGCGCGTTGTCCAACCGGGCCGCGCATATGCACGTGTCCCAGCGCAATGTAGTCAAAATCGGCGTCGAGCACGTTCCCACGAATGTCCGTTTCGCCAGGCTCATGGCCGCCCGAAAAGAGATGCCCCGGCACCGTGTGCGACCACCACGTTCCGCATTCCTGGCGTCCGGAGTATCAGCGGTGGGTCGGGATTGGTCAGCGCTCCATGAGGAACGCCATGCACCGTAACTCCCAAGCTCGCAAATTCCACTTCGGCTGCCTCGTATCCGGCGATGAACCGCACGGAAGGAAGCGCCAGCCCAAGCAATCCATAGACTGAGCCAGTCGTTCGCAGCCTGGGCGTATCGTGGTTGCCGGCAATTACCACGATCGGAAGCCGCGCTTCTTCCAATCGCCGCATCTGGCGCACGAAGTGCGTCAGGGTCGACCACGACGGCCGCGTGTGATGGAAGACGTCCCCCGCGTGCAGGACGAGATCAACCTCTCTCGTCAGGATGTCTGATACCGCCGACTCGAAAGCGTTCTCGATGTCGACGGCCCGCTGATTTCGTCCTGTTTCTGGGTCTGTCTTTCCATAGGCGCTGTACCCGAGATGCGTATCCGCGACATGCGCGATGCGGATAGGACGGTGCTGGTGTGAAGTCACAGCCGACTCCTCGCCCGGAGAATTAGCTGTTGCGCCTTCCGCCACGGATCAGCGCGCGAATTCGAGACGCCGCTGCCGTAGCCGGAATTCAATTGACGCACAATCGCGTTCATCGCATCGCTATCCAGGCCATCCGCGGCAGTGCGAACGGCGTGCCTGCTCGGAGCACGGTCACCCATCAAGCCCCGAAGCGTCTTGAAAAGCCCATCGGCCGCGTGA
>CAYSXO010000016.1:9949-30433 GCA_964434995.1 uncultured Sphaerobacteraceae bacterium | reverse complement strand
AGACGGCGTGCCCGCGTTCGCGGTCTGATTGCGCCGCGGCGAAGCCGCGCCCTTTTTCCGTGACGACGTGGAGGAAGACCGGGCCCGAAACCATCGATGCCTGCCGAAGGGCATCAACCAGCGCGCGCAGATCGTGGCCGTCGATGGGACCCATGTAGGTGAATCCCAGCTCCTCCCAGATCATCGAGTGATAGAGAAATTCCTTGAGAGAATCCTTCCACCGCTTGCCGAGCTCGACCAGGAGATCGCCCTGAGGCAACCGCTCGGTAATCCTCACAAGCTCGTCTTTTGCCCGATTGTAACGAGGATCGGTTCGCACGCGATCGAGATAATGCGACATCGCCCCAACATTCGGCGCGATTGACATCTCGTTGTCGTTCAGGATGACCAGGAACGGCAAGTCCAGAATGCCGGCATTGTTGAGGCCCTCAAAGGCCATGCCGCCAGTGAGCGCCCCGTCACCGATTACCGCGGCAACGTGCCGGGTCGGGTCTGGTCCATGCGAAAAGGCGACAGCCATACCCAGCGCGGCCGAGATCGAAGTCGAGGCGTGGCCGGCGCCGAAGGCGTCGTGCTCACTCTCATCGCGTGACAGGAAGCCGGAAAGGCCACCCTCCTTGCGGATCGTGTCAAACCTGTCGCGCCGACCCGTTAATAGCTTGTGCGCGTAGGCTTGGTGACCGACATCCCAGACAATCCGATCTCGAGGTGAATCGAACACCCAATGCAACGCAATGGCCAGCTCAATCGCGCCAAGGGAAGCGCCGAGATGTCCGCCATTGCGAGTCACGATGTCGATCAGCTCCTGCCGCATTTCTGCCGCGAGTGCCGGAAGTTCTGAAAACGGCAGCTTTTTGAGATCTGCAGGAGAGGAGACGCGATCGAGCAGCGGGGTCGTGCTCACCGTTCGCATCGCTGCCGGGTCGTCATGTGCTGCCATCATCGATACTCCTTGGTCAGCCAGCCACCACGTCGCGGACCTGCGCGTTGCCGGCCGACAGGCATGTATAACACAGCGCGTGCGGACCTTCGGGACTGACGCGACGAACAGAGGCCGAGCGGCGGCCGAACTGGCCGTCGCGATTAGATGGCCACCGGCGCGGGGCTTGCAGGAATGGAGACCAGGAGGGAGGATCTGGGAATGCTTGTGCTCAATCGTCGTCAGGTTCGAGAACTCGTGCCGATGCCTGATGCGATCGACCTGATGAAGGCCGCGTTCGCCGAGCTTTCTGCTGGGCGAACCGTCTCTCCGCTCAGAACCGTCATTTCATTGCCAGAGAAAGAGGCTGATGCGCTCTTCATGCCCGCCTACGTGCCGGCAATGGACGCGCTTGGGTTGAAATCGGTCAATGTCTTTCGCCAGAACGCGGGCAAAGGGATTCCGGTGATCCACGCGATCGTCATGCTTGTCGATACGGAGACGGGGGAGCCTCGGGCAATCATGGACGGCACATATCTGACCGCGCTGAGAACGGGCGCTGTCTCCGGCGCCGCGGCGGACTTGCTGGCGCGCCCTGATAGCCGCGTTCTTGTGGCAATCGGCGCGGGGGCGCAGGGCGTGACGCAGATTGCCGCGATTTGCGCGGTTAGGCCTATTGAGCGCGTCATTGGCGTGGATGTCAGCGAAGCGGCCCTGGAGCGGCTCCGTGACACCCTGAACCGCGATTGGCCAGAGATTGCTCGCCGTCTGGAGACAACCACTGACTCGGTTGCGTCTGTTCGCCAGGCGGACATCATCTGTGCTGCCACGACGTCCCGCACACCGGTCTTTCGTGACGAAGACGTGAAGCCTGGGACGCATGTGAGCGGCGTCGGAGCCTACACCCCGGAAATGCAGGAACTGCCCGCCGAAACCGTGGCGCGCGCGAACGTGGTGGTTGATGCCGTCGATGCCGCGCTCTCGGAGGGAGGAGATTTGATCATCCCGCTCGAGGCCGGAATCGTGTCGAGAGATCACTTTCGAAAAGAACTGGGCATGATTGTCAATGGGGTGGCCCCCGGGCGAACCAGCAATGACGAAATCACGCTCTTCAAGTCAGTTGGCAACGCCGTTCAGGATATGGTGGTGGCCCGCCGAGCCGTCGACCGGGCCCGAGAACTGGGCATCGGAACCTTCCTCGAGCTCGATTGAACAACCCGGCGGCCCCGGCCAAAGTCGACCGGGGCCGTCGGCAGGTCAAATGGAACCGTGGAACCTGGCCGATTAGTCCGCGGCTGACGCAAGCGCCGCGGGCCCTGAAATGGGGCAAGCTCCAGCGGAGCACGTGTGGTTTTCAATGTGCTCCAGAAAATCCCCAGGGTACATCTTCATCATGCCAAGCAGCGGCATCGGAGCGACCTGGCCTAGTCCGCACAGCGAGAGCTCAATGACGTGCTTGGAGGTGCGCTCCATCAGTGAAAGGTCGGCGACTTCGCCAGCGCCGAGGCGAATCCGGTCGACAATCTCAACGAGTGCCGGATTTCCGAGCCGGCAAGGCACGCACTTGGAGCACGACTCGACGCGATTGAATGCCATCAGATAGCGGGCAAAATCGACCGGGCAGACGTGCTGGTCGAAGACCACGAAGCCGCCGGAGCCGAGCATTCCGCCAATTTCTGTCATGGAGTCGAAGTCAACCGCGTAGTCCAGTTGCTCTTCGGTCAGTGGCCCAGCGGAGACGCCGCCAGTCTGGATCCCGCGGAAGTCGCTGCCGTCGCGCATGCCGCCCCATACTTCTTCGACGAGCGTGCGCAGCGTGATGCCCATGCGGACTTCGACCAATCCGACTTGCTTGAGCGGTCCCTGGACGGTCATCAATTTTGTACCGGCGCTCTTGGATGTCCCAATCTGGGAAAACCACTCGCCACCCCGGTTGATGATCGAGGGCACATTTGCCAGGGTCTCGGTGTTATTCAGAATTGTCGGCCGCTTCCAGAGACCTTCCTCAACCGATCGGGGCGGCTTGGTGCGTGGCTGTCCGCGAACGCCCATGACGGAGTACATCAACGCCGAGCCTTCGCCGCAGATGTAAGCGCCGCCTCCGGTGCGGACGCGAACCTCGACGCGCTTGCCGCTGCCGAGGATGTTCTCGCCGATCAGTCCGAGTCGTTCCGCGTCGGCAACCGCCTTGCGGAAGCGCTGGATTGCCAGCGGATACTCGCCTCCGATGTAGTTGTAGGCGCGCTCCGCGCCGCAGACGACGCTCGAAATGAGCATCCCTTCGAGAATCTTGTGAGGATCACCTTCGTGGATGCGCCGGTCCTTGTAGACGTTCGGCTCGCCCTCGTGCGAATTGACGCAGACGAACTTCGGCGTGGCCCTCGCCTTGCGGCCGCTCTCCCACTTGATTCCGGCCGGGAATCCGGCTCCTCCCCGGCCGCGCAGGCCGGAAGCCGTCACTTCGGCGATAGCGTCCTCGGGGGCCATCTCAAAGAGAACCTTGAGCAGGGCGCTGTAGGCGCCGCGGGCAATGGCCTCCTCGATCGAATCCGGGTCGATGATGCCAGTATCCGCCAGGACGACGCGCAGTTGATGGCGAAAGAATGGATGGTCGTCCAGTGGGGGAATGTCCCCAAATGCTTCGGACCCACGCACGCCGACCGCGCGCTCTGGCAAGTTGCCCGCCAGTAGCGCGGGCACCTCCTCAGGTGTTATCCAGCCATAGAGAATCGGCGGCTCGCCCGGCCGCTTGATCTCGACAGCCGTGTCCATGAACATGGCGCCCGTGCCACTGACCTGCCGAACGACGGCGTTGGTGTCGCGCAGCGCTTCCCGGCAAGCCGCCAGGACCTTGAGTGCACCCTTTGGCGCCGATGAACTGTCGACACCGACGCTGACGACGAGCCGGTTCCCCTCCCAAAGCGCGTGCCAGCGCTGCTGAGCCGCCGCCTGGTACTGCTCAAAGTCAGCGCGAGACGTGAGTCTATCGGTCATGGTTGCCCCCGGTGGGCGCCGGATGGTGGGCGTCCCGCCAACTGCCTCCCGCGGCAATCGCGCCACGAATGGCGTCGTTCAGTTTTTCGACCGTGAGGTCGCCATGAAAGTCGGCATCGAGCTTGCAGATTGGCGCGCGGTCGCAAACGCCGAGGCAGCCGTTGACGATCTGGACAGTCAGTTCTCCATCGGCTGTTGTGCCGCCGTCAGCGATGCCCCATTCGTCTTCGAGATTCTGGACGAGGCGCTGGGACCCCATGACATAACAGGCCATGCCGTGGCAAAGCAGCATGAAGTGCTTGCCCCGCGGCTCGGTCCGGAAGTCCGCGTAGAACGTCAAGAGTCCATATACGCGTGAGGCGGTCGTGCCGAAGTGCTCGGCGACAACCTCCGCGGCTTCGAGTGAGACCCAGCCGAAGTGCTCGTTGATCTCCTGCAGTGCGGACAGGATCAGCTCTTGTGCTTCCTGGAAGTCGCGATAGGGAAAATGGGCAAGCATTCGGCGAACTTCGTCGAGATCGATGGCGCTACCCACGGGCCGACCGCCGTTCGGTCCACGTTGTCCATTCGTGTCTGGTCCAGCTATGGCCGGCGCGACCTCTTCCAATTCATCCCCCGCGGAGCACACGCAAAATCCTAATGGAGTCAGCCAGAAGCAGAAACCTGGCCCGCGGGCGAGTATATGCCTGGCTCAAGGACCGGTCAACGACGCGCGTGCCGTGCCCCGATCTCGTGTTCTCGATCAGGATTCGCGCGACACGGCCGGACGCTGCTAACGTCCGCGAAACAGCGCCTGGAAGTCTCCATCAAACTCCTGCAGAAATGCGTGGATTTCAAGAACGTCGTCGATTGAGACGGCCTCGCCAGGCTCGCCGTCAATTTCGAGCTCCACGCTTCCGCCCGATTTGACGTGCTCTTCGCCAAGCCGGCGCAGCGCGAGCTGTGCTTCTTCTGCATCACCGTCGCCAATGACGGCAGCGACAAAGTTCCTCGCATGACACTCACCACACGAGACCATTAGCATCCACATGTCAGATTTTCGGGAAAGGACGTGGACGTCATCTGGCTCGAAACCGCGATGACACACACTGCATCGCTCCATTCGATCGAGAACGATGCGTTTGATCTGCTTGTCGGAGGTGTCCATGTCCTTCGCTTTCGTAGGAGGCGAGCTCCTCAGTTGCCCGACTTGCGGTCGAAATCGTCGAGATCAAGCGTGTTGATGAAGTCCCGGAAGACGGAAAGCCGTTCTTCATCCACTCTTTCGGCACGCTCGATCTCCGGCTGCGCGGGCGTTTCCTCCGCTTCGCCGTCCGCATCGTCGTCAGGGCTGAGCATGACGCCAGCCTTTTCCATCACCGATTCGTCGACAAGGATCGAGACACGGGCGCGAACGGCGAGGGCGATGGCATCGCTCGGACGAGAGTCGATTTCGACTTCCTGTCCATTCTGGCGCAGCACGATGCGGGCATAAAAGACGTCGTCGGAAAGATCGGTAACAGTAATGCGGTCAACACTTGCGCCGAGACTGTCGATCAACGAGCGCATCAGGTCGTACGGCAGCGGCCGAGACGCGGAAACGCCCTGCAGTTCCATGGCGATCGCTTCTGCCTCGTAGGAGCCGATCCAGATAGGCAGGTGCCGTTCCCCGTCGACTTCCTTGAGGATCACCACACGGTGCTGCGTCACCAGACTGACCCGGATGCTCTCCACCACGGTCTCGATCATGCGTCGTCCTCCGACCGCGGCAATAAGACCTGAGGCGCTCCGCCGCTAACCTGCAATCTCCGGCTCGCGCGGCCATTCCAACATGACCCAAGTTTACATCCGGCCGTCGGGGATGAGCCAATGCCGGTCCGTCCAATTCGTGTCAATTGGCGCTGGCTGACGGCGCATGCGCTCATGCGGCAGGTGCGTCTTCGGCCAGTGGCGCCTCTGGTAATTCGTCGTATGACTCATGTGGGACGAATCCGAAATCGTTGAGCGGCCAATAGGAGAGCCAGGCTTTGCCAACTATGTTCTCGACCGGTACTACGCCGAAAACCCGGGAATCGGATGAATTCGACCGGTGATCGCCGAGAACGAAGACATGGTCCTCCGGGACAACAACGTCGCAGGTGTCCGAGCGGCCACAACGGGTTCGATCCTGGATGTATTCCTCATCAAGCATGATGCCATCGACGAACACATGTCCCTGGTCAAAGGTGATCTCTTCACCTGGGAGACCGATGATTCGCTTGATGTAGGGTTTTTCGGAGTTGGTCGGCGGATCGAAGACGACAACATCACCGCGCTCGGGTGGGTCAAATGGATATAAGCGGTTTCCGCCAACATCAATGAACTGGTATGCATTGCGGTTGACCAGCAGCATCTGGCCGTCGTCGAGGTTGGGGAGCATGCTCTCGCCATCGACCCGGAAATTCAGGACGACGAGCCGCACGAGGAAGAAAATCAGTGCGGCGAGCAGCAGCGTTTCAACGATCTCTCTGACCGCTCGAGAAGCCTGATTCCTTGTCGCTTGAGGCTGCTGGGCGGTGGGGCCCGCGTCAAGTGCACGATCGCCGCGGCCCTCATGACTCAGTGCCGTGGTAACGTCGCCGTCAGAAGTCATACATACCTCACGGTTCGGATTCGCCGACGGTCGCAGGACAAGACAACGAGCGGGGCAAGACGCCCCGCTCGTGGCGAAAAGTCGGTCAACCGGGTCGTGGTAATTGGCCTAGATCTCGTCAGCGCGGACCTTGGCGCGATCGGCCGCCTGGGCCTGGGTCGCGGATCCTGACCCGAAGGAATCTCCGCTGGTTGCCGATGCAGCGGCGAGGCTGTCCGGAGTGCCTTCAGCTTCCTGCTTGAATTCTTTCACGCCTTGCCCGAGTGAGCGGGCAACCTCTGGCAGCTTTCCGGCGCCGAAAATGATCATGATGATCACGAGAACGATGACGAGTTCCTGCCAGCCCAAACCAAACATGAGCGATCCTCCAGCCAGAGCAGAATGGGTATCACTCTGGCATTGCCAGAACGGCCAGAATTATAGGCTCGCCATCAGGGGGTGGCAAGCTGACATGGGTCATACAATCAGGCTGCTGGCGATGGCCAACACCACATAAACGCCGGCCACGCCGATCGTGAACTGGAACAAGGTCTTTTCGACTCCGCGGCGGGTACGGTTGATCGAGCCGGCATCCCCACCGAATGCGCCGCTGAACGATGAGCCTTTGGTCTGCAACAGTATGAGGACCATCAAGACGATCGAAACGATGATCATGGCGATGTTGAGTGCGGTTTGCATCTGTCCTGGCGCGCTCCACTACGGGCTTACGGCCGACGCTGGCCGGCGGCATTTGACGCCAATCGTACCACCGATCCGTGCTTTTTCTGATCGATCGAGCGGGGTAGTCGGGTCAGGAATCCGGAATTGCGGCGATGCCCGGCAGGACTCTACCTTCCAGCAGCTCGAGCGATGCGCCCCCTCCGGTCGAGATGTGGTCGATCTTGTCCGCGATGCCGGCCTTTTCCACCGCGGCGACCGAGTCGCCACCGCCAACGACGGCAAATGCCGGCGCGCTCGCCACGCAGTTCGCGATCTCCATCGTGCCGGAGGCGAACGGCGCTCGCTCGAACACACCCATCGGACCGTTCCAGAAGACGGTCCTTGACTGGGAGATCTCGTCGCAGAAGAGCTTTACCGTCGCTGGACCAATGTCAAAAACCGCGAGATCGGCTGGAATGCGATCGCTGGTCACCACCTCAACCGACGTGCTGTCGATCGAAGGTGCAACAACCAGGTCCACGGGTATCAGGAGCCGTACCCCCGCTACGCGAGCATGCTCGATGAGGCGCCTGGCGTCGGCGAGGCGGTCCTCTTCGACCAATGAGCGCCCGACCTCTTTGCCCATGGCCAGCAGCACGGTGTTTGCCATCCCACCGCCGAGGAGAAGAGAGTCGACCCGCTCGATCATGTGCTCGATGACCGCGAGCTTATCGGAAACTTTTGCGCCGCCCAGGATGGCGCAAAATGGGCGGTCGGGATTGTCCAGGAGCTGAGACAGCGTCGATACCTCAGAAAGAAGCAGGAGTCCGGCGTACGCGGGGAGGCGTTCGGGAATCCCGGCCGTCGAGGCATGCGCTCGATGTGCGGCGCCGAAGGCATCGTTGACATAGAGATCGGCGAGCCTGGCAAGGGAGTTGGCGAATGCGGGATCGTTCGCTTCCTCGCCAGGGTCGAACCGCAGATTCTCGAGGAGGAGCACCTGACCCGGCTTAAGCGACGTGACAGTCTGTTCCACTTCTGGGCCAGTGACGCCCGAAGCCAGGGCTACTGGCCGACCCAGCAATGTACTCAATCGATTGGCCACTGGCGCCAGCGAAAACTCCGTGGCTGCCTTGCCCTTTGGCCTGCCGAGGTGGCTCGCCAGAATGAGCGTGGCGCCTCGATCCAGAAGGAGTTCGATTGTTGGGAGCGCGGCGCGGATTCTGGTGTCGTCGGCGACTTCGCCATCGCTCAGAGGCACGTTAAAGTCAACGCGGACGAAGACGCGCTTCCCGCGCACGTCGGCATCGCGCACAGACCGCTTGGACATGTTCGCTGGCTCCAGATTGAGGCCCGGCCAAAAGGAGCTGAGATCTAGCTCCCGTTCTTGTCGAATCCCCGTTCGCAGATCAAGGCCACCAGCTCGCCGATCCGGCAGGCATATCCCCACTCGTTGTCGTACCAGGCGAGCACCTTGACGAGCTTGTCGTCGAGTGCCATGGTCGAGAGGCCATCGACGACTGCAGATCGTGAGTCTTCGCGAAAGTCAGAGGAAACCAGCGGCTCGTCTGAATACCCCAGGATTCCTTGCAGTTGCTCGCTTTTTGCCGCTGTCTTGAATGCCTCGTTGACTGCCTCCACGCTGGCCGATTTCTCCGTTTCGATGACGAAGTCAATGACCGATACGGTTGGAGTAGGAACGCGAAGTGACGTGCCGTCGAACTTGCCCTTCAACTCGGGGATGACGAGGGCGACAGCCCTGGCCGCTCCCGTGCTGGTGGGGATGATGTTCATCGACGCGGTGCGAGCGCGCCGCAAGTCCTTGTGTGGCCCGTCGAGGACAACCTGATCGTTCGTGAAGGAGTGGACCGTCGTCATCATGCCGCGCGCGATGCCAAAGGTGTCGAGGAGAACCTTTGCCACCGGAGCCAGGCAATTCGTCGTGCAGGAGGCATTGGAAATAATGTCATGCGCCTCGGGGTCATAGGCATCGTCATTGACGCCCAGGACGACGGTCACGTCCTCATCTTTGGCTGGGGCGGAGATCACGACCTTGCGCGCGCCCGCTTTCAGATGGCCCTTCGCCTGGTCGGCCTTGGTGAAGAGCCCGGTCGACTCGATGACGACATCGACCTCGTTCGCCTTCCAGGGAATCCGGCGCGGCTCTTTCTCCGCGGAGACGGCAATTGTGCGGCCATTGAACGACAATCCGGTCGACGTGGCTTCGATCTCCGCGTCGAAACGTCCGTAGGTAGAGTCGTACTTCAGGAGCGACGCGAGCGTTTCGGCAGGGGCGAGATCGTTAACGGCGACGACCTCGAACAGATCGTCGAAGCCGCCCTTGCTGATCGCCTTGAACGCCTGCCGGCCGATCCGGCCGAACCCATTGATTCCGATGCGATAGCCCACGTGCTACTCCCTTGTCCTGCCGGCGGCAACAAGAATGTCGCGGCTCGTGCCCGTTCCGTTCGGGCTACTGGTTTTGCTCAGTATCGCTTCTTCGCGCCAATCGCCATTCGTCAGTTCGAGCAGCGCCGCGGCCAGTTTGGCTGGATCGTGACGGAGCGGATTCCGCTCGTTCACCACATCGCGAGCGACGACGCGAATGCGCGGTTCGAGACGTTCGAGCGAATCCGGCAGCACGGGATCGATCGTCAACTCAGGGCCGATCGCTTCAGCGGAAGCGGGGTTGCTGTTGACGAGAACGGCGTCGAGGACGCCAGAACCGAGTTGGCGATCGACTACCGCGACATGATCGAGAGCCGTGAAGTGGTCGGTTTCGCCCGTCTGGGTTGCCACGTTGATCACGTAGACCTTGGGAGCCTTCGCTGCCCGAATGGCGCGCACGATGTCGGGAACCAGCAAGTTGGGCAAAATGCTGGTGTAGAGGCTGCCTGGACCAAGAACGATGAGATCGGCTTTAAGGATTGCGAGGACGGCTTCGCTGTATGCCGAGGGAGAGGTGGGGTTCAGGTTGACATTGAGGATCGGGGTCGTGCGGTTCGGAATGTTCGACTCGCCGTGGATGATGGAGCCATCGACAAGCTCGGCATCGAGCCGCACGTTCTCCAGGGTCGATGGGAGGACGCGCCCGCGTATGTTCAGCACGCTAGCGGTTTCAATCACGGCCTGCTCGAAGCTGCCCGTGACTTTGGTCAGCGCGGTGATGAAGATGTTCCCAAAGGAATGTCCATGCAGTTCAGAATCCGCCTGGTTAAACCGGTACTGGAACAAACGCGACACCAGGGACTCGTCGTCCGCCAGCGAGACCAGGCAGTTCCTGATATCGCCCGGCGCGGGAATGTCGTAGGCATTGCGGATTTTCCCGGTGCTCCCGCCATCGTCCGCGACGGTAACGATGGCGGTCAGGTGAAGGTCTGCCTGCTTCAGGCCTCGAAGAAGGGTGGAGAGACCTGTTCCACCGCCGACGGTGACGACGCTTACGTTCGGTCCGCGCGCGCCAAAGCGATGCTCGGCGACGATCTGAACCAACTGCTTGTCGGCCTTGGCATGGAGAAGCACCGGAACGATGAGACCGCGCGTCAGGCGGTAAAAGCCGTAGGCCATGAAGATCAGGCCAAGGCCGAAGACGATGGCAAATCGGAACTCGCGCGGAATTCCTTGCAGCGTGACTGCCTGGATGAACCCGCTGAGCGGCTCGGGAAAGGCCGTGTATCGATAGGTGTAGACCAAGCCCATGGCGAACGAGAGGCCGGTCAGGATCGTTCCCAGCATGAACAGCGCGGCCCAGCGTTTGACATGCATCCCGGGCCGAAGCCATGTGCGCCAACCGTGTGGAATTTTCACGTCTCCCCTCGCCCCATCCCATCCCCGAGCATCGTCGGCGCAAGCGCGGGAACCTGCCTTTGGTGACAGCGAGGGGAGTATACCAGTACGTGATAGATCGACATAAAACTAGCACTGTCCCGGTTGTTGGGATCCCTCTACCCATCGAGCGCCGTTGTCGCGGGCGTAACCGCACCAGGACCTGCCGCGTTTCTGGTGAGAACTGATTGAGATCGACATCGTTTGGAGGGGTAATGGACAACGAGCAATTCGACCGCTGGACGAGGCGGTTGGCCGCGCGCGGCTCACGCCGGCAAATGCTGGGGGCGCTGGCGATTGGAGCCGTGGCATCCCTGGTGAGACGGCCAGCGTCAGCCCAGGTCGGCCAGCCGGGTGGGATGTGCGGCGGGATCGCCGGGATTCCTTGTCCAGCGGGCTACGACTGTATTGACGTCGCCGGCGACGGATGCGACCCCCTGGCCGGTGGCGCGGACTGCGCGGGCATGTGCGTGACTAGCGATGCCAACCCGTGCGCCGCCATGTTGTGTCCAGAAGGATCGGCCTGCTGTCCCCAATGTGGCGGCCTCTGTGTTCCCGCGGACACCGTGTGCTCGGAAGCCCTGTGCGCCAGCGAGCCCTGCAACGAAGCAACGTGTGGACCCGGCGAGTATTGCTGCAATGAGAGCTGCAGCCGCTGCGTTCCGCTCGGGAGGGGATGCACACGCGAGCTGTGCGTATCGCGGGGTGAGCCTTGCGGATCGGAATATTGCGGCCCCGGAGAGTACTGCTGTAATCCGAGTTGCAGCATTTGCGCTCCGGTCGGGGACGGTTGCATCGAGGTGTTCTGTGAGCCAGAGCGTGGCGCCGGAGTGCCATGCGGCCCGACGGTTTGCCCGGCTGGCCAGGTCTGCTGCAACGAGAGCTGCGGCATCTGCACCCCGCCCGATGGGGTATGCATCGCGCTCTACTGCGGGCCTATTCCGCTCGAGTCGTAGAGAGATCTCCGAGCAGGCGGCTCGCTTCGGCCACCGCCTGCTCGGTGTCCATGTCCTCGAGGACGATGGAGCGGATGATTCCATCGCGGTCGATGAAGATGTGCGTCGGGAAGTTGAAAATGGGGTAGCTTGCCCCGGTGTCAGTTTCATCGGGATCGCTCAGGACAAGGAACGTCGCGCCATTCTGTGCCGCGTACGTGGCCGCGTCGAGCGGTGATTCGCGCAGACTGACGCCAAGCATGCGCAGCCCCTCGGGCTCCAGTTGCGCGTACGCGGCTTGAATGTCCGGGAACTCCGCCCTACACGGGGGGCACCAGGAGCCCCAGAACATCAGCCAGACCGGCTGTCCTTTGAATTGGGAGAGACGCACCGGATTGCCGTAGACGTCCTCGGTGACGAAATCGGGCGCTTGCTCGCCGACTTTCGGCAGGAGCGACCGGTTGATTCCACCAGTGCCGATCGAACCCCAGCCCGCGGCGCCCCCGACGGCCACGACAGCGAGAATGATGACCACGGCGACGGCGATGCCGATAGCTGGCGCGTGGCGGCGGTTCGTGTCCGCACCGTTTGCAGAGGTCAGGTGCGGAGTGTTGGCCGGGGCGTCAAACTCCGCCATAGGCATGCAGCCCCCCGAAGACGTAGTTGCCGAAATAGGTGAAGATAACCGCTCCGAAGCCGATAATGAGAATCCATGCGCTCCGGTTGCCACGCCAGCCACGGAGCGTTCTTGTATGCAGATAGACGCCGTAGACGAGCCAGGTGAAGAGTGCCGCGGATTCTTTGGGATCCCATTGCCAATAGGTCCCCCATGCGCGGTATGCCCAGACTGAGCCGAGAATGAGCATGAGCGACATGGCAGGAAAGCCGACGGTGACCGCGCGAAAACCCAGGTCGTCCAGCAGATCGGCGCTCGGCAGCCAGGCAACATGCCACCGGTTCTCGATCAGGTAGAGGACGGCTGCCGCGAACGCGACCGAAAAGGCGGCGTACGCGAGGATGCCCATCGAGACGTGAGTCGTCATCAGCGGCTGATTTTGCAGCGCGGGGATGAGCGGATTGATTTCGCGAAGGCTGGCGGGAAGAAGCCAGATGTAGGCAACCATTGCCACAATGAGTGGCATGACGATCGCGCCAAGTTGCCGGACACCATACCATCGTTCAAAGAGCAGGTAGGTCAGGCCGCTGAGCAGGACGAACGTGCTGGAGAACTCGTACATGTTTGACAGAGGAAGATGTCCCGCGGCGACCGAGCGCAGCGCGATCGACAGGGCCTGAAACCCGACTCCAAACCAGGCGAGGAGAGTGCCGAACTTGCCAGCCGCGAGCGGCGGCGGTTCGATGGTCGCCTCGTGGGAGATGACCGCTGGGCCAACTCCGGTGGTGAGCGCCGTTTGTCGCAAGCGGATCCGCCCGACCGCATAGATCAGATAGCATGCGGCGGCTCCGATGAACGCGAAGGACGCGGCAGCGAAGCAGTAGAACGATAGGCGGACGACAGATTCCATTGCATTTCCCTCTTGGAGCGCTACAGGGCGGATCCTTCGACTATCCGTCCGATTGCTTGATGGTGAATTGTGGGCTCAGTCCTGTTGATATGCCTACTCGATCGGCCAATTGTTGAAAAACTCGCTGCGCACTCCAGTCACGTCTGGCGATGGGGGCGAGGTGCGCCATGCTCCCATCGGGAGACGACGAGACAATGCCCCGGATGCGACGGTGAGGAAAGTAGAACGTGATTGCCAACCCACCCACCAGGAGCACGGAGGACGCGATAAAGATTGGGATGCCCGGATTGCGCGCCACCTGAAAGACGGAGAAGCGCCGCTCGCGCAGGAATGTCAAGGTCAGGTCGCCGAGTTCGATTGACTCGCCCTGGCGAATCGTGGCCCCGACTGGTATGTCAATCGGGCTGTCCGGACCGAGTGGGCGGATCATGAAGAACATTTCGCCTGGGCGCAGGTTGAGCGTATCGAGCTCTGGCGCGTTCGCGGGATTCTGGTCTGGGGCGACGACGCTCAACGCGACTCCTGCTGGTACGAGGTCCATACGTGCCGCGGGAGAATCCGGGTTCAGTTTTGACTGGAACGGGCCAAGCGGCAGGGAATCGTTGAACAGGACGTTTCCGTTGCTGTCGGTTACCGAAAGGGCAACCGCCTGACCAAACCCCGACTGGTAGAAGACGATGTCTCCGAATGTGAGCGGGTTGTTGACCGTCATGGAACCGGCGTGGATCGGAGAATCCTCCTTCATGACCGTAATGTCGCTGCGATAGATGAGCGGCGAGCCGTCCTCGCGATAGACCTCGGAAAAGTCATCGAGTCGAACAGAAATGCCCGTGCCATGTCCCAGCTCGCGCACGGATCCTTCCGGGATGATGAACTCGTTTTCGCGAAAGCCCCACGCCGCCCCGACGATCGCGCCTACCAGGATAAGGATCAGCGCGAGATGAAAGGGGAATGTTGCAAGGCGCGAATATCGCCAGCGGTCCGCATAGAGATGCGTCTCGCCGTTTCGCTCCTCGGTCAGTGTCCGATAGCCGCTAGCGCGCAACGTGCTGACGACCTGCGCCACGAGTGTTTCGGCAGACTCTGGTGACGTGAACCGGGCAGACGACTCGGCGTTGCGGAGGAATCCATGGGTGGTCGTCACCGTCGGGTGAGCGATGGCGAGCCAGATGCCCGGAGCCCGATTCATGGTGCAGACGGTGATGGCAATGGCCAGAATCGTCAGGACGCCGATAAATGGGAGAGACCGGAAGACTTCCCAGGCGTACCAACGGTCGACAAGCGGCGTGGCCGCCGGAACCGCGTCGGCAATGGCCCGCGGGACAGAACTGCCGCGAAGCGTTCCGATGAGAACGAGCAGCGCGAGAATGGCGATTTCCGCCACCGCCGCGCGAACTGAGCAAAAGAACCGCCACACCCGGTCGACGACGATCACCGGAAGCGCGCGCGGGCTGATTGCTGGTCGATTGAGCGAGGCGTCAGTCATCGGTCGGC
The DNA here is from genome assembly GCA_964434995.1 of uncultured Sphaerobacteraceae bacterium. Classification (GTDB taxonomy): domain Bacteria; phylum Chloroflexota; class Chloroflexia; order Thermomicrobiales; family UBA6265; genus JACCXM01. The sequence continues at coordinate 15,490 of CAYSXO010000016.1, read as the reverse complement.
AGCGTCCTGGGCGCCATGCTTGCGTTGGCAGGCATCTAGAGGCTCGGCTCCCAGGGAACCCAGGGAGAAGCGGCGACGATCCTGGCAAAAACCTGCTGGTAGATGCCAAGGGTCATGATCGCGCCCATGGCGATCATGACGCCCCCGCTTACGCCATTGAGCAGCGGCAACTGCTGATTCAGGCGACGGATGATGGATGGCGACGTTCCTAGCGCGAGCGCGGCGGCGATGAATGGAATGGCAAGCCCAGCCGAGTACGTGGCAAGCAGCCAGGCCGCTCGCTCGATGCTCCCCTGGCCGGCGGCCATGGTGAGAATTGCGCCAAGGATTGGCCCGACGCATGGCGACCACCCCGCGGCAAAGGTCACCCCGACGAGAAATGACGAGGTGATCTGGCCTGCCGGCAGGTGATCCGCCGCTAGCCGGCGCTCACGGTTCAAGAATGGAATGGAGATGACGCCCAGGTGCTGGAGACCGAGGACAATAAGCAATCCGCCGCCAATGCGTGTCAGCCAATCCCGATTACTGGCAACGGCTGACGCGGTCGAGACCAGCGCTCCCGCCGCGCCTAGGGCAACGCCAAGGGAAATGAAGACAAGCGAGAATCCGAGGACATAGGCGAGCGCGTTGGGCAGGACACGGCGACGGTCAACACCCAAGGAATCATCGACCGATGCACCTGCCAGATGGGCGAGAAAAATGGGAACGAGCGGCAGGACACAGGGTGACGATATCGAAAGCACACCCGCGATGAATGCTGCAATGAAGGAAACCTCAATTCCCATACCACGAACCGTACCATCGGCTACCGGGAGGGTCAATTCGCCTATAGTCCGCGCATGGAATCGTCGCGACTGGCCCCACTCGTGAAACCGGAAGAGGCACGCCAGCAGCCGTGCGCGGTGGCCGGCCCGGCTCAATCAAGGCCGGGCGAGAGGCTCTACCGATGTGATGCAATCGTTCTCGCGCGCATGGACTTTGGCGAAGCAGACAGAATCGTCACCGTCTACTCCCGGCAATTCGGCAAGCTGCGCATAATCGCCAAAGGCGCTCGCCGGCCGATGAGCCGACTCGGACCTCATCTCGAGTACTTCAGCCACGCGAGCCTGATGCTTTCCCGTGGCCGGGACCTCGACGTCGTCACGGGCGCCGAGACGATTAACCCGCACCTTCCCATTCGAGAAGACCTCGACGCCTACGGTCACGCATCTCATATGGTCGAAGTCCTGTCTCGATTGACCGAGGATAGGCAGCAGAACATTGCGGTGTTCGAACTCCTGTCGAGGTCACTGCAATTGCTTGCCGAGCACATCACCCCATTCCATGTCACCCGGCACTATGAGTTTGTCTTGCTGGGGCTGTTGGGATTCAAACCTGAGATCTACCGGTGTGTCGAATGCCAGGAGCGGCTTGCAGAGGCTCCCCATCCATTCGCGATCGCAGCCGGTGGCTATCTCTGCGATCTTTGCCGTGGACGAGTTCCAATGGTCCGCGACGTTAGTGTGCATGCGCAGAAATACCTGCGGGCACTCGATCGCGGCGGCCTGTCCGCCACGGCACGGTTCGCGATTGACAACGATTTGAGGCTTGAACTGGAAGGCATGTTGGGAGCCTATCTGCGGCATGTCGCCGAGCGCGACTTGGGCAGCCTCAGGGTCTGGCGGGAGCTTGGGGGGGGAGCCGAGCAGACCTGAGCTCTGGTTTTTCGTGGACTGTCACGCGGGATCGCACTTCGTGGATTCGCTCGCCTCCAGGAGATCGGGACGAAGGTTCGCGGTGCGCCGCATTGCCTGATGCGCACGCCAACGGGCAATTTCGGCATGGTGCCCGCTGAGGAGCACGGGTGGAACTTCGAGGCCACGAAAGACCTTTGGCCGAGTGTAATGCGGGTATTCAACGCGATTGGTCTGATGTGACTCTTCGGCGATAGAGGCGGGATCGATAACGCCTGGCACTAGCCGCGTAACCGCGTCGATGACCACCAAGGCGGCCAACTCGCCCCCAGTGAGGACATAGTCGCCAATCGAAATTTCCTCGGCATTCAGCAACTCAATGGCGCGATGGTCGATTCCTTCGTACCTGCCGCAGACAAGCCCGACGTTCCCGCAAGTAGCGAGCTCGTGCGCCATTGCCTGCGTAAAGAGCCGCCCTCCCGCGGACATGACGAGCATGCGGGAGCCCTCGCCGCCCAGCGGAAAGGTGGACTCGACCGCGGAGACGATAGGCGGCGCCATCATCACCATCCCCGCGCCGCCACCGTAGGGCGTATCGTCGGCCGTTCGATGCCGGTCAGTGGTCCAGCCGCGAATGTCGTAAAGCGACACGTCAACGAGCCCGCTCTCCAGTGCGCGGCGAATGATGCTTTCGTCGAGCGGGCCCGCGAAGATGCCGGAAAAGAGGGTATAGACAGAGAATCGCAGCAGCGGTTCAGCTGGCCGACCGCCAATTGCGGGTTCAGGCACTGGCGGTGCTGGGGCCATTGACGTGGTTCTCCAGCGTGCGCAGGATTGCCGGCGCCGAGCCCTCCAGCGTCCTCAGCGTAAGATCCGGCATGTAGACCTTCTCCTCAGCGCGGGGTTCCCGGTGTTGGAGCCAAACCGTCCCCATACCGATGCGACTTGCGCCGCCGACGTCGAACCTGAGCGAATCCCCAACGTGGACCATCCTGGCAGGCCTTGCGTTGACCGCGGCCGCGGCAAGTTGATAGATCTCAGGCCGAGATTTGTAGAATCCGGCGCTCGCCGACGTGATGACCGCGCGCATGACATGCCGAATTCCGAACGCCTCGAGTGACCACTCAAGAAATGGATGATAGACCGCGCTGGAAATGACACCGATGGTTACGCCCGCGGAGTGAATGGCCTGCACCGTCTCGACCGCGCCTGGAATTGGGCGGGTCTCCGCCAGCACGCCACGCATCAGCGATTCCACGCCTGAGGCAATCTCGTCCTCATGTATCTCCAGCTGCATGGCCGTGAAAACTGACAACAGGCACGCTTCGGCGGTGAGCTCGTTGCCATGGTCCATGATCTCCCGCCGCAAATCGCGATAGCGCGCGTCTGCCTCTGTCAACGTCCCTTCGGAGATCGCGGCGCATTGGCCGCCTGACCACTGGCGCAGAAATGCCGACGGCAAGTGGTTTACCTCAAGATCAAACCACTTGGGGCACTCGGCGAGCGTGTTGTGAAAGTCGAACGTGATGGCCTGACCGTTCATGAACCTCCCGTCAGCCTGGTAATTTCAGCGCCGGACAGTGGGGGCGACCGCCGGTCCCCAAGTTTCGCCAGTGCGCGGCAGCAGGGCATTCGAGCGCGGGCGAGGTCGACTATCCTTCAGCATGGTACGTGCGTTGGGCAAGAGTGGGCGAAACGCCAGGTCACAGCGACCGGAAGACCGGCGGTTTCGGTCGGATATGCCCGGCGATTCGCGGGAAGTAGAGGACGGCAATTCCATGGACCCGATTACGGCGCCAGTGACACCCGATCCGTTTGGAGCGCGGGCGACCCTTTCCACTCCGTTTGGCGACACGGTCACGTACTACCGTCTTGAAGCGCTGGCCGAACAGGGCATCAGCGACCTCGACACGCTTCCGTTCACCGTTCGGATTCTTCTCGAGAACGTTCTGCGGCACGCGGGCGGCGAGTTTGTCGATTCGTCGATCGTCAATGCGCTCGGCGCGTGGAAGCCCCGTCCCAGTGGCGAGGCATCGGACATGGAGTTGCCATTCATGCCGGGCCGGGTCATCCTTCAGGACTTCACGGGCGTGCCCGCCGTCGTCGATCTTGCCGCAATGCGCGATGCGGTGGCGCGTGCCGGTGGGGACGTGACGCGGATCAATCCCCTTGTGCCGGTCGACCTCGTCATCGACCACTCGGTTCAGGTTGACCGGTTCGGTAGCACCGCGGCGTTCGCGCAGAACGTTGATTTTGAGTACGAGCGAAACCGGGAGCGCTACGAGCTTCTCCGCTGGGCTCAGCAGTCGTTCCAGAATTTCCGGGTCGTCCCGCCGGGTACCGGCATCGTGCACCAGGTCAATCTCGAGTACCTCGCGAAGGTGGTGATGACCCAAGTTGCCGGGACGGAGACGGTTGCTCTGCCCGACACGGTTGTTGGCACCGACTCTCACACGACAATGATCAATGCCCTGGGGGTGCTCGGCTGGGGCGTAGGTGGGATCGAAGCCGAGGCGGTGCTCCTTGGCCAGCCGCTCTACCTCCTCGAGCCGGAAGTTGTCGGCGTCCGGCTCGTCGGATCGCTGCCCGAAGGCTCAACCGCGACCGACCTGGTCCTCGCGGTCACGCAGATGCTGCGGAAGATTGGCGTGGTGGGCCGATTCGTCGAGTTTTGCGGCGCCGGACTGAGCAATCTCTCCCTGGCCGACCGCGCGACGATCGCGAACATGGCGCCAGAGTATGGGGCGACCGCGGCGCTCTTTCCGATCGACAGCGAGACCCTGCAATACCTGCGCCTGACTGGCCGGAGCGACGAGCAAATCGCGCTGGTCGAAGCCTTTGCGCGGGCGCAGCGCCTGTTCCGAACCGATGACACCCCAGAGCCGATTTTCAACGAGCTTGTGGAGTTGAACCTCGCGGAGATCGTTCCGAGTGTTGCTGGCCCTCGCCGGCCGCAGGACAGGCTGGCGCTCTCGACCGTGAAGGGCGCCTTGCGAGAGACGTATCCCAATGCCTTTGGCGACAACGGTCACGGACCGACCTCGTCACAAGGCGCGGTCGCCATCGACATCGATGGCGAGGCGGCGGCCATTGGGAACGGCGCGGTCGTTATCGCGGCGATCACGTCCTGCACCAATACGTCAAACCCATCAGTCATGCTTGGGGCCGGCTTGCTGGCGAAAAAAGCGGTGGAGCTCGGTCTCGATGTACCGGGTCACGTCAAGACGAGCCTCGCCCCTGGTTCTCAGGTGGTTACCAGGTATCTCACACAGGCGGGCTTGCTGCCTTATCTGGAGGCCCTGGGCTTTCACGTTGTTGGTTACGGGTGTACGACCTGCATCGGAAACTCTGGCCCATTGCCCTCGGCGGTGGCGGAGGCGATTGACGAACACGAGCTCGTCGTTTCGGCGGTGCTTTCCGGCAACAGGAACTTCGAGGGCCGGATCCACTCGCAGGTGCGCGCCGCATTCCTGGCGTCGCCCCCGCTGGTTGTCGCCTACGCATTGGCCGGAACGGTTGACCTCGACTTGTCGAGCGATCCAATTGGCTCCGATCCCAACGGAACGCCGATCTACCTGCGTGACATCTGGCCGACGCAGAGCGAGGTCCGGCAAGCGATTGAGACAGGCGTCGATCCGGCGATGTTCCGCGAAGAGTATGCCGTGGTCTTTGCCGGCGATGAGCGCTGGCAGGGGCTCGATGTGCCGTCCGGAGCCACCTATGCGTGGGATGACCATTCGACGTACGTCCAGGAGCCGCCGTACTTCATCGAGTCGGGGGCGGCCTCAGGAGCGCCAGGCGACATTCTTGGCGCGCGCGTGTTGGCGTTGCTTGGCGATTCGGTGACGACCGATCACAGCTCGCCCGC
>CAYSXO010000016.1:2110-9939 GCA_964434995.1 uncultured Sphaerobacteraceae bacterium | reverse complement strand
CGCGGGGAGCATCGCCCGGACGAGCCCGGCGGGACAGTTTCTGATCGAACAAGGCGTCGCCCCGCTCGATTTCAACTCTTATGGCTCGCGCCGCGGCAACCATGAAGTGATGATTCGCGGCACATTCGCGAATATTCGCCTGCGAAACCAGCTCGTTTCCGGCAAAGAAGGGAACTGGACGCGCTTTCTCCCGACTGGCGAGGAGGTGAGCATCTTCGATGCCGCGCGGCGCTATGCCGAGTCCGGCACGCCGCTCATTGTCATCGGCGGCAAGGAGTATGGGACAGGCTCGTCTCGCGACTGGGCGGCAAAGGGTACCCTCCTCCTCGGCGTCAAGGCCGTCATTGTCGAGAGTTTCGAGCGCATCCACCGTTCGAACCTCGTAGGCATGGGGGTCCTGCCGCTGCAGTTCCTGCCTGGCGAGAATGCCGCATCGCTCGGATTGACGGGCGAGGAGACGTTCGACATCCTCGGTGTGGCAAACGTGGGGCCGCGCGAGACTCTGCGAGTCCAGGCCACGAAACCAGATGGCGTAGTGACGGAGTTCGATGTCGTCGCTCGCATTGATAGCCCAGTTGAAGCCGAGTACTACCGCAATGGCGGAATCCTGCAAACGGTCCTCCTGCGTTTGGCTCGACCGGAGGCATAGCGGGCATGGTGGCTGAACCCAGGCGCTGACAGGGAAACGGGGAGGGGTAGGGGCGTGCCGAACGCCGTGGACACCGTGGTCATTGGCGGTGGCACTTCTGGAGCGACGGTTGCCGGGATCCTGGCCGAGGGAAGCGACGAGCGTGTGCTTGTTCTGGAGGCGGGACCGGATCATGGGGCGTACGAGTCCGGGACGTGGCCAGCCGATCTCCTCGATGCGCGTGCCCTCGCGTACTCGCATGATTGGGGATACACCTCCGGAGACACGTATCCCGCTCGGGTGGTGAACTTCGAGCGCGCGAAGGTTGTTGGGGGGTGCTCGGCCCACAATGGTTGTGCCGCCATCTGGGGGAGCCGGATTGATTATGACGATTGGGCCGGGCGCGGCCTGGATGGCTGGGCCACCGCCGATCTCCTGCCGTTCTTCGAATCAGCGACGACGCGGCTGCGGGTCCGGACCTACGATCCTGGCGAGGTAACGCCGTTTCAGCGCGCGTGTCTGAGTGCTGCTGAGGCCATCGGCGTTCCAATCACGCGCAACCTCAACGACCTCGATGAAGACGAGGGAATCGCCCCAAGCCCCGTGAACATCTGGCAGGGACAGCGATGGAACTCGGCGTTCGCCTATCTCGATCCCGCGCGTGGGCGGCCGAACCTGACCGTTGTGGGCAATGCCATGGTCGATCGCCTGATTGTTGAGAGCGGCCGGGCGCGCGCGGTTCAGTTCATCGGTCCCAGTGGAGCCGAGACCATTGCCGCGGAGCGGTTCGTGCTGTCCGGCGGAACGTACGGCAGTCCGGCCATTCTCATGCGGTCTGGGATAGGCGAACCGAACGCGCTTTCGGCGCTCGGCATAGAGCCGTCGATTTCCCTGCCAGGCGTCGGGCAGAACTTGCACGATCACCCGGCCGTGAGTGTCGAGTTCAGTGGAACTCGTGGTCTTGAAGAAGCAATGAACGCGTTCGCCGCCGAGCACTGGATGCCGGAAGAGCAGACGATCGCCAAACTGCGCTCGCGGCACTACCCCGCGGGCGCACCCGGGTTCGACCTGCACATCTACCCGGTCGGTGGGCCGGATGCAAACGCGGCTTCGGGTTGGCACTGGTCCTTTCCTGTTGCCTGCATGACGCCCCGCTCGCGAGGCTCACTCACCCTGCAATCGACAGATCCGGCGATTGCGCCCAGAATTGAGCATCAGTACATCACCGACACCGAGGGGCACGACCGGAGGGTTCTCGTTGACGGCGTCCGCATCGCTCGTGACATGGCCGCCTCGCCAGGGTTGCGGGAGCTGCTTGGGGATGAATTGGTCCCTGGGCTGGCGCTGACATCTGAGGCCGACATTGGCCAGTGGGTCGGCGATGCAATCGGGCACTATTACCACCCCGTGGGCACCTGCGCGATGGGTCTCGAAAGCGAGCCGCTGGCCGTAACGAATGCCCGGGGACGGGTTCACGGCCTGGACAATGTCTTTGTCGCCGATTGCTCTATCATGCCCGTGATCCCGAGGGCGAATACGAACGTGCCCGCGGTGGTGGTCGGTGAGCGCATCGCGAACTGGCTGCTCGCGGACAGTGCCCGATGACCGGCTGCTCGGCTCAGATCGCTGGCCTTGTCGCAACGTCGCGGGGACTCTCCGCCGCACCGTGGATCGAGGGGTGCGAGGCCGGAATCGTTGGCTCCAGGAGAACTTCGCGCGGTGAATAGGAGCATTGGGTTCGGCGTCGTTGGGCTCGGGCGCATGGGCGCGTTCCACGCGGACTCGCTGCAAAACGCGATTCGGGGGGCGCATCTGGTCGCGGCCGCGGTCGATGACGCGCACCGAGCCGACCTGATCACCTCGGGCTACGCACCATGTCCGCTGGACCTTGATGTCGAAACGCTGCTGGCAAGACCGGACGTCGAAGCGGTCGTCGTGGCATCGCCAGCGGTCGTGCATGGTGAACACATTGCGCTGGCCGCGCGGGCTGGCAAGCCGATATTCTCGGAGAAGCCCCTGGCAGACACGGTCAAGAAGGCAGAAGCGGCGGCCAGCGAGGTGTTGGCCGTGAATGTGCCGTTCCAGATCGGGTTCCAGCGCCGCTACGACCGAGGATACGCGAGGGCGCGAGAACTCGTGGCTTCTGGCGCCATTGGCGATGTCGAGATGTTCCGGGGGATGACGTGCGATCGGCTGGGACCGATCGAGTTCCTGAAGACGAGTGGCGGGATCTTCATGGATTTGGCCACGCACGACTTTGATGCCGCGCGGTTCCTGACCGGTGAAGAGATCGTCGAAGTCCTGGCCATTGGCACGGTCCTTGTCGAGCCAGAACTGGAGACCTTCGACGACGTCGACTACGCCATTGTCCTGCTGCGGTTCTCGAACGGAGCACTCGGTGTGGTCCAGGAGAGCTGGCGAGCGCCATATGGCTACGATATCCGGGCGGAAGTCCACGGCAGCATGGGCAAGGTCGTCACGGAGCTCGATGAGAAGTTTCCCGCCGTTCTCTATGACAATCGAGGAAAGTCGTCTGTTCGACACGATCAGTTTGTGGAACGCTTCCACGATGCCTACCGTGAAGAATTGCAGGCGTTTGTCGATGCCCTCCATGCCGGAACGGCTCCATCGCCTGGGCTGGAGGATGGACTGCAGGCGGTCCGTATCGCGGCGGCGGCAACTCGCAGCAGGCGTTCGGGCGGCTGGGTCGCGGTCAATGACGCATGATCAGGCCGCGAGGCGGCGTACAATCGATATCGAGTTGGCGCTGGCACGTTGAATCAAGGGAGCGTTAAATGGTCGCAGCGGCCCCGCGCGCGGATGAGACAGTCACGTACGGAAATTACATCAACGGACAGTGGATCCCCGCGGCTGGAGGCGGAACGATTGAGAACCGCAATCCGGCAAACACCGAGGACCTGATTGCCCGATTTGCGTCGTCTGAAGTGGACGATGTCGATGCCGCCATCGCAGCGGCGGACGAGGCCTATCGTAGTTGGCGGCTGAGCTCGCCGATCACCCGGGCGAACATTCTGCATAAGGCGGCAAACATCCTCGAGTCGCGTATACCCGATGTGGGACGGGATCTCACACGCGAGGAAGGCAAGACGCTCAAGGAGGGGATTGGCGAAACGACCCGCGCGGTTCAGATTCTGCGCTACTTCGCCGGTGAGGCGCAGCAGCCGAGCGGCGAACATTACCCCTCGGCGAGTCCGACGACGCTGCTCTATACCACTCGGGAACCGCTGGGTGTGACGGCGGTCATCACACCGTGGAACTTTCCCATTGCGATCCCGGCCTGGAAAATTGCACCGGCGCTGGCATTCGGGAACACGGTTGTTTTCAAGCCGGCCAGCCTCACCCCGTTGAGCGCCGTGCACTTCGTTGAGGCCCTGGCAGAAGCGGGCCTCCCTGCTGGCGTGCTGAACCTGGTGACAGGTTCTGCCGCGAACGTCGGCGACCCTTTGGTGCGCGATCCGCGCGTGGTGGCGATCACCTTTACCGGCTCGAACCAGACCGGTGCCGAACTGCGAAAGGTCGCGGCCGAGCGCGGGGCCAAGCTCCAGCTCGAGCTGGGTGGAAAGAACCCCGCCATCGTCCTTGCCGATGCTGATCTTGATCATGCGCTTGGTCACGTCGTGAATGGCGCCATGATGAGCACGGGCCAGAAATGCACGGCCACGTCCCGCGCTATCGTCGACCGCCGGATTGCCGACCGATTCACCGAGATGCTGACCGAGCGGATTTCAGCGTTGAAGGTTGGCGATCCTCTAGCGGCTGACACGCAGATTGGCCCGCTCATCGACGAAAACGCCGCGGCGAGAGTTGCTGGCGAAGTGAGCGCGGCGAAGGACGCCGGGACCGAATTGCTCGTCGGCGGCGGCCGCTTGGGCGGCGATCTCGCGGGGGGAGCGTTCGTTGCGCCAGCGCTCTTCGCCGGGGTCGACCCGTCGTCTCGTCTCGGCCAGCATGAGCTGTTTGGGCCGGTCCTGGGAGTGATCCCGGTCGACAGCATGGATGAGGCCATGGCCGTGGCGAACCAAGTACGGTTCGGGCTATCGGCGTCGATCTTCACGCGCGATCTCGAACGAGCGCTGACATTCGCTCGCGAAATCGAAGCAGGTATCGTGCACGTCAACAGCGAAACGGCAGGCGCCGAGCCGCAAGTGCCCTTTGGCGGCATGAAAGGCTCGTCGTCCTACTCCCGCGAGCAAGGCAAGTCGTCTCGGGAGTTCTTCACGCAAGTGAAAACGGTCTACATGGATCCTCCACCTCCCGCGTAGCGAACGCGCTGGAAGTTGCGACGAAGGATCGGCATGATTGGCCGGCCGCGAGAAAACGATCGTGGCCGGGAGGGAAGAAGGAGAAGCGGAGATGGCGAAGCACGCGCAGTCCGTACACGAGGCCAGGGCGTCCTGGTCCGGAACGCTCACCGAGGGGAATGGCAGCGTTGATGGATCAACGAGCGGCAGGCTGACCGGTTTGCCCCTGACCTGGAATGCTCGGACAGGCGGCGACAATGCGCTAACGACCCCGGAAGAGCTTCTCGCGGCCGCCCACGCGGCCTGCTTCGCCATGGCGCTGGCCTATGAGCTGCAGGGGCGCCAGACGCCAGCGGAGGGCCTGGAGGTGACGGCCTCGGTCGGGTTCGATCCCAAGGTTGGCGGCGGGTTTGAGGTCAGCTTTTCCGAGTTGACGGTAAAGGGCACGGTGCCCGGAAGCACGGCAGAAGCGTTCCAGGAGGCCGTCGAGCAGGCATCGCAAGGGTGCCCGATTTCGGGTGCGCTGAAGGGCAACGTGGAGATCACCGCAACGGGTGAGCTTGTCTGAGGCGCGAGTGTCGTTCGATTCCAGGAGCCAGGGCAGGAGTGCCCTGGCTCTCACTCATTCAGAGGAGGGCGTCTCGGCCGGCATTGGCTGACACGTGGGGCAGAAAGAGGCGCCACGACCGCCGACTACTGTCCGTTCGAGCATCGTGCCGCACCTGGGGCATCGTCGTTTTCCGCCTCGGCCATAGACAAGGAGTGCTCCCGCGTACTCACCCTGGTTTCCATCCGCGTCTTCGAACGACGAAAAGGTTGTGCCCTTGCGCTCGAGCGCCGAGCGCAGCACCTCGCGGACTTGCCTATGAAGCCTCTGGACGTCTGAGAGGTCGAGGGAGTTTGCCCGGCGCTCGGGATGGATGCCCGAGAGAAATAGGGCTTCGTCCGCGTAGATGTTCCCAAGGCCAGCGATCAGCCGCTGATCGAGCAGAACTGCCTTGATCCTGCCCGGCCGGCGCTGCAGACGTTCGGAAAGCCACTTGGCAGTGAAATCTCGACTGAGAGGCTCGATGCCGAGACTCCTATCGAGTTGGGAGAGTTCCTCTGGATCACGGTGAATGACGCGGCCGAACTTCCGCTGGTCGCTGAATCTCAGGTCCAGGCCGCTGTCGAAGGCAATTGCCAGCCGTTGGTGGCGCAATGGTTCTCGGTCATGCGAGACGGCGCTCAAGCGGCCGGTCATTCGGAGGTGAACCGTCAGGGTGGCGCCGTCGTCGAGGTCCAGGAAGAGATACTTCGCCCGCCGGCGCACCCTGGTGATCGTTCGTCCCTGCAGACGAGCCTGCACGACCTCAGGCGGATCACCACCCAGCACCGCCGGGTAGTCTCCTACGTCAAGCGCAAGAATTCGCTGTCCGACGATGTGCCGTTCGAGCGACTGGCGGACGGTTTCGACTTCAGGAAGTTCTGGCATACTCGATAGCTGATTCTCGTGCGGACCTTTTGTCCGATCGTACCACGCCGGTTGACTCGAACCGGTCGCATGGTGAGCAAAAGCATGAGTGACGATTGCGTTTTCTGCAGGATCGTTCGCGGTGATTTTGGCACGGAGTTCGTCGCGGAGAGCGAACATAGTGTCGCCTTTCGCGACCTGGCGCCGCAAGCGCCCGTTCACATACTCGTCGTGCCAAGGAAACACGTGGCCTCGCTTCGCGAAGTCGGGCCTGATGATTGGACATTGGCCGCAGATGCACTCGCTCTAGCAACACGAGTTGCAGAGAAAACCGGGTTGCATTCGGGAGGCTACAGGGTCATCACGAATGACGGTCCGGATGCAGGGCAGACAGTGCCGCATCTCCACTTTCATGTCCTGGGCGGAAAGCCGCTCATGGCTGGCCTTGGATAGGCAAACGCGAGTCGGCGACTGGAGCGAGCTCGATGAGTGAACAGACCATCCGGCAACGGCTCGAGGAAGATCTCAAATCGGCAATGCGCGCGGCTGACACGGAGGAGCGGGACGCCATCCGGTACATTCTGGCCGCCGTGAAAAATGCTGAAATCGACGCGCGCGGTACAGGCAAGCCCGCCGACCTCGAAGCCGCATTGCGCAAACTGGGGAAGCAACTGACGGATTCGATTGATCAGTTTCGGACGGCGGAGCGTCATGACCTCGCCGACAGGGAATCCGCGCAACTCGCCGTTCTGAAGCGGTATCTCCCCGAGGAGCTCTCGGACGAGGACTTGCGGACGATTGTCGCGGAAGCGATCGCGGAAAGTGGAGCTTCCAGCGCGAAAGAGATGGGCCGAGTCATGCCCATCGCCATCGCGAAGGCCGCGGGGCGTGCCGACGGTCGGCGAATCAGCGCCGCCGTCAGAGGCGCACTGGCAACGTGATCGACAAGCACTCGGTACCGCTTGAGCTCGATTTCTTCCTGAATCAGGAGACATCCCCGATCGTGGACACCGAGCAGGCCTCTCTCAAAGCATTGGCAAGCTTTGTCCTGGGCCAGGAAGGTGCTCGCGGCAGATGGGAGCTTGTTGCCTCGCTCGTCAGTGACGATCGGCTTCGGCAGCTCCACCGGGACTACATGGGCATCGACGCCCCGACGGACGTCATGACATTTCCACTCGATGATCCAGAAGGCAAGACCGTAGGCGGCGACATTGTTGTCTCGGCCGATCACGTGGCCTCACGCGGAGTGGAGTGGGGCCATAGACCTGAAGAGGAGATTCGGTTCCTGCTCGTGCACGGGCTCTTGCACCTAACTGGCTGGAGCGACGAAACAGACGATGACCGGAAAGCCATGCTGCGCCGGCAGCAGGAACTGATCGATCTTTTCAACCAGGGGTAGGCTCGAATATCGCCTCCGACCGATCCCCTGAGCGCGCCTCAGGTTCGCCGATCAGCGCGCGACGCAAGACGTCGGCCGCGTTGAGCG
>CAYSXO010000016.1:0-2100 GCA_964434995.1 uncultured Sphaerobacteraceae bacterium | reverse complement strand
AATTGGGCCGTCCGTTCCTGAACCCTGTGTTCGAGATCGTCATGCGCCTGTCGAAGGGACCCCTCAGCCTTTTTCTGGTCCGTGATGGACGTGTGAGCGACGACCGCACCTCCAGTGCCAGTGGAAAGGGCCGTTACGTGCATGAGGAACCATCTCTTCTCCGTGGGCGAGTGGCAGGCGTACTCGGCGCTGAATCTCGGCGAAGGCAGCGCGAATCGGAAACGACTCGACCGCGCTGTACGCGCCCGATAGCGCGACGTCAATATGACCCTCGAAGAGCCCTTGCGCCGAAGGGCGAAGGGTCGCGGCAATGCCCACGCCGACATCGCTACCGAATCGCGCCTGGGCCGTGGCCGCGAGATCGGCAGCGCTGGCGCTTTCGGCTGCGGCCGACGCGGTGATCCCGAGAACGACTCCTTGAGCAGCGGGTTCCGAGAGCAGGAGGGATCCAAACCGTCCACCTGAGCCGGATTCATTGATTGCGACGGTCAATGCGCGGGCGAATAGCGCATCGAGGAGCACTTTGGGCAGTGGCCTGTCGTCGTCCGCGTAGAGGAATGAACCCAGCCGCTCTCGGATTTCCGACACGGTTTCGTCGAGTGCGGCATCGGCAAGCTCGGCTGTCCTGGCCGAGGCAGTCACTCGCACATGAACGCCGTCATCCTTGGCGTACGTACCAACATAGGGCTCTGGCCGTTGGGTGAGTTCCCCAAGAAGCTCTGAAACCGCGGATTCTCCGATGCCGAGTGTGCGAAGGTTGGCCGAACGGTAGACCGATTCCGCAAAACTGGCCGCCAATCGTGGCAGCGCCTGTTCGCTCCACATGCGAAACATTTCCCGCGGAACGCCCGGCATGGCGACAATGGTGGAGGAACCAACGCGGACCAACCAGCCAGGAGCCGTGCCGACAGGATTCGGAAGAATCTCCGCGCTGGGAATGATCCAGGCCTGCTTGGCATTTCGCGCTGGCATGTCCAGTCCGCGCTGAGCAAAGAACTCGCGAATAGTGGAAACGATCTCTTCATCAATGACAGGCGTTTCGTCAGTCAGTGCGGCGATTGCCTCGCGAGTCAGATCGTCGTCGGTCGGTCCAATGCCTCCGGTGCAGATCACCAGATCCGCGTCTTCGACGGCCATCGCGAGGATCCGGGTCAACCGATTCAGGTCGTCGCCAATCTGGATGACGTGGAGCAACTCGACGCCCTGAGCAGCGAGTTCCTGCGCCAGAAAGGTCGCATTCGTGTCGGTGAGGTGACCGCCGATCAGTTCGCTGCCGATTGAAAGCACGTATGCGCGCATGCCTGACTGTTCTCCTGATGGCGACGGGCCAAGAACCGCCGAGACCGGACAGTACGAATACACGGCGATTGTACGGCCCTTATGTTGTCAAGTGGCGAGTTGGAGATTGCACACTCTGCCGGTTGGGAACGTCTTGGCGAAAAGGGGGCTGCTGAGGCAGTGCCTTTGAAGGCTTGGCAGGTTGCCTGATCCAAGCGAACGGCGAGCGGAAGAACCCCGCTCGCCGCCGTTCAATGTTCGCTTTCCGCGGTACCCTCGGAGGGAATCGAACCCCCAGCCTTCTGGTTCGAAGCCAGACGCTCTATCCGTTGAGCTACGAGGGCGAGCGTCGCGCAACTCGAAACGAGTATAGCAGCCGGCAAGGTTCGGTCTTTGACGCCGCCGTGGTGTAGCGCGTAGCGTTGTGCTGGAGGTTGTTCATGGCGGTACGTTCCTTAAAGTTTGCCGGAGAGGATTCGAATGCATGGCGGCTGGCTGCCGGAGGCCTGGTCCTGTCCGCGGTCATTGTCGGCTTCGCCATTATGGCCGGAGGGTCGGCCGCAAGAATGCTGAATGGAGTGGGCGCAATCGTCTGGATCGTCTCCGGAATTGCGCTCGGCTTTTTCCTTCCAACTGCCGAGCGGCAACTTCCGGGTTGGATTGCGGCGGCAGCGGGTGGTCTATTGCTGGGCGGCCTGATTCGGCCGGGAACCGTGGCCGAAGCTGTCGTTGCCTTTGCGATTGCCGGAGCAGTGGCCGTCGTGGTTGCCGGCGACAAGACTGGAGCCTGGGCGTTCCTGGTTCCGGCGATATACCTGCCCG
>CAYSXO010000015.1:29046-31611 GCA_964434995.1 uncultured Sphaerobacteraceae bacterium | reverse complement strand
CATGAGACATGCAGGCAACGGCTACGGCACGCGCCAAAGGGCGCCTGGCACGAAAGGAGTGACGATGGTGAACCAGAACCGGGGCGATGCACGCGCGATGAGGACTGTTTCATGGCGTCATCTCGCACGGATCGGCGTTGTTGCCATGAGCGTTGCTGCCCTCGGGGCGGCGAGCCATTCGGACGCATTGGCGCAGAACGGCGACAGCGCGTACCCCAGCGGCGGCGGCACCGGGATCTTCGGCGAGGATTGGCCATTCCCCAACGGGAGTGGCGAACTGGTCGTCGATGACTGGCCCTTCCCCGACATTCCAAAACCAGGAAGTGGGGGAGGCATCAGCGTCGGCGGCAGTAGCGGTGGCGACATCAATGTTGGTGGCAGTAGCGGCGGCAACATCACCATGGGCGGTGGTGGAGGCGGCATTAGCATCGGCGGCGGGTCGAGCGGCAGCGGCTCTGGCGGCGGTAGCGGCTCCGGTAGCTACGGTTGATGGGTAGGGGTCGTTCCAGGTGACGGCCCAGCCAGCATGAATGGGGCATCGGAGCACCGTGTGCGTGGGAGCAGGGGCGCGTGCGTCCCTGCTCCCTTGCGTTTCGGGATGATTGCCACCGACCTTGGCAGGTGGCCTGTTCGACAGTGGGGTATCCGGGTTGGCATCCGATGTACGCCGAGACACTTCCTTATGGAAGATCGGGCGGGGGCAAGGCTCTGACCGCCAGGTTTCCGGCAGGAGCCAACTTCGTCATCGTCGCGGACATCGCCTCGGCGATCGCCTCAGTGAGAGTCATGCCTCGGCCAGCATTCCAGGCCGCGTGAAAGATCGACTCGCCCAGGGCCGAGCGGGCCATGAGCGCATCAACGCCGAAGCGATCACGCGGCGCTTCCCCGCGGTCGGAATCGTCAGCGTCCAGGGCCGCGGCACTTGCCCCCAGGAGCCGGGTCGCGGCCTCATGGTTGCCAGCGTCGATCTGCAGGCCGGCTATGCTGACGATGGTTTCGATAACGCCCGCACGATCATCGACACTTCGAAACCCGAGGAGCGCCTCGTGAAAGTGCACCGCGGAGGCCGCTCGTTCGCCGCTTTCTCTTGCGCCAATTCCCATAAGCTGGTGGACGACCGCGGCGTTTCGGCGGTCGCCCGTTTCACGGAAGAGAGCAAGGCTTTCCTCCAGCAGAGCAGTCGCCCGAGCGGTTTCTCCACTGAAAAGCAGTGACCGCGCAAGTCCGTAAATCGGTGCGGCCGCACCCCATGCATCTTCGGTCTGTCGGTACAGGGCCAGACTCTCTTCGAAGAGACGACGCGCCGTCGCGAAATCGGCGAGATCGTGGGCGACGATCCCGAGATTGTTGAGCGAGCGCGCGATCTCCGTGACGTTCTCGCTTACCCGCCTCAAGGTCAGGCTCTCCTGATAGAGCGCCTCGGCGCGCGGGAAGTCCCGGCGGTGGTAGGCCAACCGGCCGAGGTCGTTGAGCGCGGTCGCGATCAAATCAGGAGACTCTGTTTCCCGTGCCAGCGCCAGGCCCGCTGTGATCAGGGCTTCGGACCGATCGAGGTCGCCCCGGTCAAATGCCACCACGCCAAGATTGTTCAGCGCGCGAGCAATGCCCTCCTGGTCATCGAGGTTCCGTGAGAGCGCCAGCGCCTGCCTGTGGCTCGACTCGGCCCGGTCATAGTCTCCCTGGGTTTCCGCCAATACGCCCGCGCCATCGAGCGCGGCTGCCAGGGCGCTGTTCACGCCTGAGGCAATGCCGATGCCGAGCGCGGCCTCGAGCTGTTGGCGGCCCTCGTTGATTCGGCCGCGAAGCCACCAGAAGCGCCAAAGCGCGCTCGCCAGCAAGACGGCTTGCGTGGCATCGCGGCGCTCGAGGTACCAGTCGAGGGCCACGCGCAGATTGTCATGATCGGTTTCAAGCCGGTTCAGCCAGGCGACGGCGTCGCGCCCGGAGAGGTTTGGCGCTGCCTCACGGGCGAAACGCGAAAAAAAGCCCGCGTGAGCTTCCTGAATCGCCTCGTGCTCGCCGCTGGCCACGAGCATCTCCGCGGCGAACTCCTGAATGGTTCGCAACATGCCGAAGCGCGGCTCCAGCGAATCGGCAAGTTCTCCGACATCCAGCTGCCGAATGAGACTGTTCTCGTGGAGGGCGGTGAGAGCATCCAATGGCGATAGCGCGGGCGCCAGGCCAGCCCAGACGGCTTCCGCCGCTTCCAGGGAAAAGCCCTCCGCAAAGACCGACGCGCGCCGAAATGCCACCTGCTCGTGCGGCTCAAGCAGATCGTGACTCCAGGCAATCGCCTGGCGCATGGTCTGGTGGCGCTCTGGTCGATCGCGCCCTCCACCAGTGAGAAGCGTCAGGCGGTTGCCAAGACGCGAGAGGATTGCCTCTGGCGACAGGAGTCGCGCGCGCGCCGCGGCGAGCTCGATGGCCAGTGGCAGACCGTCGAGCTCGCGGCAGATGGCCGCGATAACGGGCGCATTCTCGTTGGTAAGCACGAAGTCGCGGCGGACGGATTGCACGCGATCGAGGAAGAGTTGCACGGCCGCGGTGGCGCTGATGGGATCGAGC
>CAYSXO010000015.1:0-29036 GCA_964434995.1 uncultured Sphaerobacteraceae bacterium | reverse complement strand
GTCTGCTCTTCGTCTTCTCCGGGCACTGGAAGAGGATGGATGGCGAGCTCATGCTCGCCAGCAACTCGCAATGGTGCGCGACTCGTCACCATCACCTGCAGATCCGGGCAGTACGCGAGGAGATCGGCAAGCAACGGCGCCCCGGAAAGCAAGTGCTCAAAATTGTCGAGGAGCAACAGGAGCCGCTTCTGCTTCAGATGAGCGCGTAGCGTCGCCTCTGGCGCCTCTCCTGGGATTTCCCGGATCGCCAGAGTCTCGCCAATCGTTCTGACAATCTGACCGGCGCTGGGCACCGAGGTCAAGGCCACAAGCCAAACTCCGTCCCGAAAGTGAGGGCCGAGCGCCGAGGCGACGTGCAGCGCGAGCCGGCTCTTGCCGGTGCCGCCGGCCCCTGTAATGGTCAGCATCCGAACTCGCTGCTCGATGAGCAGGCGCTCTGCTTCTGCCACCTCGCGGGTGCGGCCGACGAAGGAGGTCAGCTCGGCAGGCAGATTGCCGGCGGTTCCGCCCTGACTCCTCAAAGGAGGGAACTCCGTGGGCAAATCCTCGCCAATGACCTGAAAGACGGTCTCCGGCTCTCGGAGGTCTCGCAGCCGATGCTCTCCGAGGTTGCGCAACGCAATCCCCGCGGGCAGGGCATCTCGCAGGAGATCGCGAGTCGTTTCCGAGACGAGTATCTGGCCTCCCGCGGCGGCTGACAGCAGCCGCGCCAAGCGGTTCAGGCTCGGCGCAAGATAGTCACCATCGCGAGGCGTTGCCGCTCCGGTGTGAAGGGCCATGCGCACGTGGAGCGGTCCGAGTGCGCCCCAGTCTTCGTGATGGGTTGCGCGCTGCGCGGCGACTGCCGCGCGCAATCCATCGACAGCGGACGGAAATGCCGCCTGAACCGCGTCGCCGACGATCTTGTAACGGACGCCATTGTTCGCGGCGATCGCATCGTCGAGGAGCGCAAAATGCCGCTCGATCGCGGCGAGCATCGCGGGGGAGTCTTCTTCCCAACGCTTCGTGCTTCCTTCGACGTCGGAAAAGAGGAATGTGACGGTGCCGGTTGGAAACGCTGGCATGAGAGCGGGGTCGATCCTCCGATTGCTCGTGGAGATCGTCAGGCAGGAGGCATAGCTGATGCTAACACTCACCGGTACTCGCCGCGCACCGAAACCGCGCCTCCGCGGCATTCTCTGGAAAGAGTTGGCGGCGATACTCTGGCCAGGCAGCAATGTCCAGGCCCTCTGCGCCATCCTGGAGGACTCAGACCATGAGCCATCTCGATCTCCGATTGGTCAATCGTCGCTTCGCGGTCAGTGGCCTCGTCGTATCAGCCGCGGGCATCGCGATGCCGCGGCGGTTTCAGGGACGGGCTATCACCCAGCGCGGCATGGCTGGCGGCGGCCTTGTCCAGCTCGAGGAAGGCAATGCTGCCTTCTCGATCATTGCGTCCAGGGTGTCAATTGCCGGTCAGGGGGATGTCCTTGTCGGCAGCATCAAGTGGGTTGATGAAACCGCGGGCCACGAGTTCATCAGTACGACAATAGACGCCTATGACATGCTGCATAGCCCGGAAGAGGGGGCAGAGCTACGCCGTATCGCGGGGATGATGCGGCTCAATGCAGAGGGTGCGTACCCCTTTGTGCTCAATGTCCTCGATGCCGGCGCGCCCGGCTCCGGGCGCGATACGCTCGCGCTGATCGTCGGCGATGGCGCGGTGAAGGGTGAGAACGCGACACCGGCGTCTGGCTTTGGCTTCAGTTATGCCGTAGCCGGTCCGGTTATTGGGGACGTACAGGACGTCAACTTCGAACTGGGAGCCATCTAGGGTTGCCAGGCTGCATCGAAAGGCCCGGCATCGCTACAGGAACTTCAGAATGTGGGTGGCAACCGCGACCAATTCGCCCCGCTGATTCGTCGCGGTGACCGTGGCGAGCGTCTTCGCTTCATCAGGTACGACCGCTTCGATCTCGTACGTCACCGTGATCGTGTCGCCGGCACGCACGCCCGCGGTGAAGCGGATGCGGTCGTAGCCATAGGAGACGGCAGGGCGAGCCGTCCTGGCGTGCTCGAGCACGCGCGTCGAGCAGGTTGACATGAGACCGACGATCAGCACGCCGTGCGCGATGATGCCGCCGTACGGCGTCGATTTCATGTACTCCGCGTTGACGTGATTGGGGCTGAAGTCGCCGGTTATGCCCGCAAAGAGGTAGATGTCCGTCTCGCTGATCGTTTTCGCAAACGATACTCGCGTCCCGACGGCAATCAGATCCGGCTCATCAGGATCCACTGGCACGGCAACCGGCTCCTTTCCGTGCTCGTTGAGATTTCTTCGTGCAGACGCGCCTCTAGTACATCGCATGCTGGCGCGGAGGCGCCGCATGGCCCCGAACGGGATGCGATTTTCGCACCAGATTACGCGAGGCATTACCCCTGGACCACGAACAATCCCGCGTTCGTGCTGGGCTGCACCTTCGCAATGCGGGCACAGTTGGCCGCTCCCGAGGCAGGGCTTGTCAGGGGAAGTATCGGTCTCTGGCGTACGCCCCCACCCTCAATCCCGCTCCCGGCTCGCCGGGAGCGGGGAAACCTTGGCTGGCCGGTGCGAGGGTGCGAACTCTCCTATAAAACTTCCGCGGGCGCCCGGGGGGCTCGGCTCGGGCGACGCATTTCCACCGGCATCAGCTCGATCACCGGGCCGAACTTCGCCAGATCCTCCAGCGCGTGATGGCAGCGGATCAGGTGACCGTCGCCCGCGGCGCGCACGGGCGGAGCTTCCTGTTCGCAGATTGGGCCGATCTTGCGCGGGCAGCGAGTCTGGAACGGGCACCCCGTGGGAATACTCGCGGCGCCGGGAACTGGCCCAGGGAGACGGATGCGCTCCTGCGTCACCGTTGGGTCTGGCACTGGGACCGCGGAGACCAGCGCCTCCGTGTAAGGGTGATACGGCGGCGCAAAGACCTGCGCCGTCGTGCCGGTTTCCATGATCTGGCCGAGGTACATCACCGCGACCCGGTCGGCCAGATAGCGCACCACGCTCAGATCGTGCGAGATGAAAAGGTACGAGTAGTTCCGCTCCTGCTGCAGATCCTTGAGCAGATTGAGGACGGTGGCCTGGATCGAGACATCGAGCGCGGAAACCGGCTCGTCGCAGACGACGATCGACGGCTCGGCGGCAAGTGCGCGGGCGATGCCGATGCGCTGCTTCTGACCACCGGAGAGCTGCGCCGGGTAGCGGTCGAGATACGACTCGTCCATGTTGACACTGGCCAGAATCTTCGTGACTTCGTCGCGCACGGCCGCGTTGTCGCGCAGCCCCTTGAAGAGGCGGAGTGGCCGGCCGACGATTTCGCATATGGTCTGTGCCGGATTCAGCGCCGTGTCGGGGTTTTGAAACACGACCTGGATTTCGCGGCGCCGCTCCTTGGTGCGTCCGCCCGCCGACGGAGCCAGGGGGACGTTGAGAAGGCGGATTTCGCCCTCGTCCGGTTCCTGCAGGCCGACGATGCAGCTGGAGAGTGTGGACTTGCCGCAGCCCGACTCGCCGACGACGGCCAGCGTCTCGCCCGCGGCGAGATCGAGCGTGACCCCATTGACGGCCCGCACTGCCCGGTCTTCGCGACCCCATGGAAGGATGCCTCTTCGCTCGACATACGATTTTTTCAGGCCGTCGATTTCAAGGATGGGAACCATCTCTTCCGCGATCGCGTGGCGCTGGCGCTTGCCCAGGCGTTGCGGGGGGTGCTCCCGCCCGACTTCTCGCCAGAAGAAGCAGCGTGACTGATGCGCTTCAGCGGCCATGTAGAGGGGCGGATGCTCCGTCGTGCAGATGTCCCGCGCGTGGTGGCAGCGGGACGCGAAGGCGCAGCCTGGAGGGATGCGGGCGGCGCGCGGCAACTGCCCGGGAATGGGCGTCAACGGAGCGCCCGACTGGCTGAGGTTCGGTATCGCGGCGAGCAGACCTGCCGTGTAGGGGTGACGGGGATTGGCGAAAATCTCCCTGATCGGCGCTTCCTCGGCAATCTCCCCGGCATACATCACGGCCACGCGGTCGCAAACGCGGGCAATGACCCCCAGGTTGTGGCTGACGTAGATGATTCCGGCGTCAATCGATGTCTTCAGCTCGGCGACCAGATCGAGGATGGTTGCTTCGGTCGTCACGTCGAGGCCAGTGGTTGGCTCGTCGAGGATCAGGAGCGACGGATTGCAAGCCAGGCCCATAGCGATGACCACGCGCTGCTGCTGGCCGCCGGAGAGCTGATGCGGATATCGCTCGGACATTTCGGCGGCATCGGGCAAGTGGACGCGGTTCAGCAGCTCGACCGTGCGCTCGCGCGCGCCGTCACCGGAGAGCTTATCGTGGATTTTCAGCACCTCGGCGATCTGGTCGCCGATGCGCATCGAGGGATTGAGCGAGGCCATCGGGGTCTGATAGACCATCGCCACTTCGCTGCCGCGCACCTGCTGCAGCTCTCGCGGCGAGAGCGAGAAGATGTCGGTTCCCCGGTAGAGCACCTGGCCGCTGACAATGCGCCCGCCCGGCGCGATATGGCCGATGGCCGTGAAGGCGAGGGTCGTCTTGCCGCAGCCGGACTCGCCGACCAGGCCGAGTACCTCTCCCTGATTCACGGTCAGCGATACGCCGCGGACGGCTTCGACTTCATTCGCGCGTGGACCATAGGAGACGCGCAGGTTGTCGATCTGCAGGATGGGCTCGCTCATGTGGCATCCTCGATTCGCTCGCCGCTGTCGAGAACGCGCCCCAGGCCATCGGCGAAGAGATTGGCGGCAATGACCAGAATGGAGATGGCGATGGCGGGTCCGACCACCAGCCAGGGAGCAACCTGCAACGTGCTGCGGCCTTCGTAGATCATCAGACCCCAATCGGGCGTTGGCGGTTGCACGCCGAGCCCCAGGAACCCGAGGGACGCTCCGATCAGGATGGCGTAGCCGACCCGGATCGAGCTTTCCACCAGAATGGCGGAGATGGTGTTCGGCAACAGCTCGCGCGTGATGATGTACGGCGCGCGTTCGCCGCGAGCCTGCGCCGCCAGGACGAATTGCTGGGTGCGTAGATCGAGCGCGACGCTGCGGATGATGCGCGCTACTCGGGGAACAAAGGTCAGGGCGACCGCGACAATGATGTTCACCACGCTCGGGCCGAGCGTGGTGAGCACGAGGAGCGCCAGAAGCAGCGAGGGGAAGCTCATCATGCCGTCGGCCACACGCATGATCGCCTCGTCCGTTCTGCCGCCGAAGTACCCCGCGGTCAGGCCGACAAGTGTGCCGGCCGCTACGCCAAGCGCGGTGGATCCGAAGGCGATAACAATGATGCTGCGGGCGCCCGCCAGGACACGGCTGAAGATGTCACGGCCATACTGATCGGTTCCCAGCCAATAGGTGCTTGATGGCGGCTTCAGCGTGTCCGAGTAGTGGAATTCCAGAGGCGGATAGGGCGTGATGGACGGGCCGACGATGGCGAGCAGCAAATAGGCGATCAGGATGATGCCGCCGATGGTTGCCGACGTGCTGGCTAGCAATCGTGTCCAGCGCCGCCGGGGCGCCAGAATGGCGCCGTCTGGCGCCGAGGCGCCAGGGCCGGTCCACGCGGGCTCCAGAACAGCCGCCGACGCCAGCGCGATATTGCCCTGCTTGTTCCAGGCAGGGCCAGCATTGGCCGCGGCTTGCCGCCGCTGGCTGATATTGACCACCATCATACCCCTCCCTCTAGTACCGGATCCGCGGGTTCAGCGCGGCGTAGAGCACGTCGGCGCCAAGATTCGCAAGGGCGTAGATCATGGCGACGAGCAGCGCGACCGCCTGTACCAGCGGGACATCGCGGTTTGTGACGGCGAAGATCATCAATTGGCCGAGGCCCGGATAACCGAAGACGGTCTCGACGACGATCAGGCCGCCAATCATCCAACCAATGTTGATGGCGATGATCGTGATCGAGGGCAAGAGGGCGTTCGGTAGGACATGACGCAGGATCACCTGGCCGCGCGGCACGCCCTTGAGCATCGCCGTGCGCACGTAATCGGTTCGCATGACCCGGACCACGCTGGCGCGTGTCATGCGCGCCAGGTGAGCAAGCGTGACGACCACCAGGGTCAGTGCTGGAAGGATCAGGTACTTGATGCTCTCCAGTGGGTTCGACTTCGGGTCGATGAGGCTCGTGGCGGGCAGAATCGGCCAGAGCGACGCGAAGAGGATGATCAGCACGCTGCCAATCACGAACTCGGGCAGGGAAATGCCGAGCAGCGTGATGGTGGTGATGGCCTTGTCGGCGGGCCTGTCCTTGCGCAGGCCGGCAATGATGCCCAGACCAAGCGCCAGCGGCACCCCGATGACGAAGGCGATCCCCGCCAGCGCCAGCGAGTTCTTCAGCCGTTCCAGAACGAGTGGTCCGACCTCGGTGCGCATGCGTAGCGATTCGCCGAAATCGCCCTGAGCAGCACTGGTCAGCCAGGTGAAATAGCGCTGGTGCGCGGGGCGGTCCAGGCCCAATTGAGAGCGCAACGAGGTCAACGTCTCCTCGGTTGCTTCGCTGCCGAGGATCATGACCGCGACGTCGCCGGGCAGCAGCTCGGTGACCCCGAAGATGATCGCGGAGACGATCAGAAGCGTGAGCGCCATGAAGGCGAAGCGCCGCAAAAGAAATCTAAGCATCAGTCGACCCGTGGCCGAGCCGCTTCCCGGGCAGATGTGTCATGTGACCTGTCCTAGTCGCTAAGCCAGGCTCGCCGAAGGTCGAGAAGCCTGTGTGGATGCGGGACGAACCCGTGTAGCCGCGAGGAGTGCGCGGTGATGTACGAGCGGAAGTAGGGGATGATGGCCGGTCCCTCATCGGCCAGAATCTGTTGCGCTTCGGTGAGAACCGCCAGGCGCTCCTCAGGATCGGATGTCGATCGAGAAGCGACGATCAGCTCGTCGAACCCGGCGTTGCACCAGTTGCCCTCGGAAGCACTGGCGTCGCACATGTAGATGAGCGAAAGAATCTGCTCGGCGGTCGGCCGTCCCGACCAGTTGGACGTGAAGAAAGGCACCTTCTTCCAGATATCCGCCCAGTAGTTGTCAATGGGGTGGCTCTGAATTTCGACCCGGATTCCGGCCGGCGCCGCCATGTCCTTGAATGTCAGCGCCGTTTCCAGCATGCCGGCCCGTCCGGGGCTGGTGTGCAGCACCAGGTCGAGCCCGTCGGGATATCCGGCCTCGGCCAGGAGTGCAATCGCCCCGTCAATATCCTGTTCCGGAATGGGGATGTTGCCGTAATTCGGATCGAATGGGGGCACCGGCTGGTCGGCGGCAGCTTCGCCGTGCCCTTGCAGTACCACGGCGACCACGCCATTGCGGTCAACGACCTTTTTCATTGCCGTGCGGACGAGCGGGTCGTCAAACGGCGGCTCGTTGACGTCCATGAAGATCGGCTGGTGACCAGGCGACGAAATCTCGGCGACGGTGATCTTGGGCGATTGCAGGATCGGCAGCGATATGGGCTGGAACTCGTTGGCCAGCTCGATCTGCCCGCCGACGAGCGCTGCCGCCTTTGTCGCCTCCTCGGGAATGGCGAGATAGGAGATCTCGTCGATGAAGCCCTGGCCCTCGGCGTCCCAGAAGTCCTCGAACCGCCTGAGGACCGTCCGCTCGCCAGGGACGTAGTCGCTCAGGACGTAGGGACCGGTGCCAATCGGGTTGCGTGCCAGATCGTCGGTCTTGCCCGCGGGCACGATGCGGGAGAGATAGGCGCTCATCAGCTCTGGATATTCGCCGAAAGGCGCGTTGAGGTGGAAGACCACTTCGTTCGGAGCCGTGGCCTCGGTGTGATCGAGCATGGCGATGGCGGTTCGAAATGGCGAGGCCAGGTCGGGATCCTGGATGCGGTCGAATGTGGCGACGACATCGGCGCTGGTGAACTCCCCGCCATCGTGCCACTTTACCCCCTCACGAAGCGTGAAGGTCCACTGGGTCAAATCCTCGTTTGGCTCCCAGGCTGCTGCCAACTCGGGTTCCAGCACCAGTTCCGGCGTGATGCGAATCAGGCTGGAGTAGAGAAGCTCGCAAGGCCAGATGGCTTCGAAGACGAACGCGACGTTGGGATCGAACGTTTCGGCGGCGCCGGGCACGCCAACACGGAGCGAGCCGCCGCGAACGGGCGTTTCATCCTGACGGCCGGGCGCCGCCAGGGCGCGCTTCCCGGGCGCGCCGCCCAGGACCGCCGCGGCAGTTGGCGCGCTGAGCCCCAGCATCGCCGCGCGGCGCAGAGCCTCGCGCCGGTTGATACGATCGCGGAGAAGAGTGCTCCCGGGGCCGGCGCCCGCGGTGTGCTTGCGCTGCAAGGTCATTCTTGCCTCCTGTCGCTATCGCCATTGATAGCCAGGGCGTGCGCGCCCAGGGGGAACTCGCGGCATCGCCGAGTTGTGCCACCGGAGTTGCCTGGTAAACGCTTTACCCGCGCCGCCGGATTTACGGAATGGCTATTACGGCCACGGTCCGCCGGTCGCTCTAACTACAGAACCGCCAGGCAACGGGCCTCTCTCAAGGCCGCAAGAACGCGCGTGACGGTGCGCACAGAGGGTGCGCCAGCAGGGTCAAGGGGGAGAGTCGTTGCCTCCCGTCGCATGATGCTAGTGGCTCCGAAACTCACGCAAACAGTTCAGACGGATACCAATACGCGACCAGATAGTGCCTTTCAGGACTACATTTCAGAGCGTTTACTCATGCCAATGTGAATATCTTGATAGTTGGTGGGATTGATCGACGGCAAGCCCAGTCGCCGCCGCTACTCGGCTCGGTTGAATCTGGGCAGTGGTGGGGATGTCCGCGAGCCTCGAAATCGGGCGCTTAGCCGGCCCGCGTCACCGCGCCAACACCCGATGTCTCTTGTTGCACGTTGGGATTGCCGAGGTACATCACCTTCGATGCGCCGCTGGCGC
Source organism: uncultured Sphaerobacteraceae bacterium (assembly GCA_964434995.1). Classification (GTDB taxonomy): domain Bacteria; phylum Chloroflexota; class Chloroflexia; order Thermomicrobiales; family UBA6265; genus JACCXM01. Next base: position 20,118 of record CAYSXO010000015.1, on the reverse strand, counting down.
TCGCATTGAGGCTCTCGCTCGCGTTGACCGTCGCTTGCGCGGTGCCGTCGACGCTGACCGTGGCCTGCCGGCTGGCGAGGTTGCCCGCGTTGTAGACGCTCGTACCGCCGATGGTGGCCGTTTGCTGGTCGACGGTCCCGGCAAGGTCGACCCGCACGCTGCCGGAGACCTCGAGGTCCAGCACGTCAGCGGTCAGGTTGGCAATGGCCAGCGACGAGCTGCCCTTCAACGTCAGTTGAAGCTGATCGGCGGAGAGCTGCTCAGCCTCGAGACGCGTCGAGCCGGAGAGCGCGATGTACGACAGCCGCCTTGCCGTCAGGTAGTAGGTGATCGGCTCGTTTGTCTTGTACGAGCGCGCCGGCTGGATGGTCAGCCTGCCACGTTGGACGGACGATTCGATCCGCTTCAGAACCTTCTCTTCGGCGTCGATTGTCAACGACTCCGAATCCCCCTGCCGGAGAATCAGTGTCCCCGAGCCCTGGAGGTCGAGTTCCTGAAAGTCGCTCACCTGGCGCGCTTCGCCGGGGGTAGCGGGGAGAGCGGTTGGCTCAGGAGTCGGCGTTGGCGTAGGTGCGGCAGGCGCGAGGGAGGCCAGGACATTCGCGGCCTCGTGATAGGTCCAGCTCTCCGCAATTCGGCCATCCACGATTCGACCGAACGCGAGGCCCCCGATGCTCAGGCGTTCGCTCGAGCCTGCCGGCAAGCCGAGGGCCGCCAGATCGATGGTCCCGCGAAACGTGCCCAGAACGGAGGCGGTGTCGCCGGAGGCGATGACGTCATCGACCAGAATGACCGCGTTCGGCGCGATAGAGCGCAGATCGATCAGGCTTGCTTCAAGCCCAGCCAGATCTGGTGAGTACGGCTGGCCCGTTCGGTGCGAAGCGCCCGGCGTGCGGTTGACGTAATCAGCGGCAAAGGCAAGGTCGAGCAGCGTCACGTCTCCGCCGGCGAGGACCTGGTTGATGGCATTGACCGCGCGCCGGGCCGCCGCTTCGGTTGCGGCGGATTCCAGGGTGCTCTGTGCGGCCGTCTCGTGGCCACGAAAGCCAGCCAGAAGCCCGAGGAAGGCGCCTCCCAGGCCAACACGCCGCAGCGCATCGCGGCGCGGCATGGCGCGCGCATGGTCAAATGTGCCAGCGTCGTTTTGCCTCGACTCCATCCGTTCACGTCCTTCCAGCAGTCAAGTCCACGGGCGCGGTGGCCTCGGGCGGAAATAGGCCACCAAAGATTCGCGCATCTTCGCCGAGCGTACTCTGAAACGCGCCAGCGCCAGCAATGTTCCTTCCATCGTAGCGTGTTGCCTCGTCCGTTTCCTGCCCGGCCGATGCAGATTGTGGGTGATACTTGACTCGCGGGGAGCTTGTGCGCCTGCAAACCTGGATCGTGCTATGTGGGCAGGATCCGCCTGGCCGGGGGCCGTGATGCAGCACCGGGGAGAGATACGTGGTTCGAGCGGTCTATCCACACACGTCGCACTGGGGCGCGTTTGACGCCGTCGTCGAGAACGAGCGCGTCGTCGACATTCGGCCATTTCCGGGAGACCCGAACCCATCACCACTCTTGAAGAACATCCCCGGCGCAATTCACGGCCAGGCGCGGATTCGGCAGCCGATGGTGCGCGCTGGCTGGCTGGCACATGGCCCAGGGCCATCGGATCAGCGCGGGAACGATGCGTTCGTTCCCGTCGGCTGGGACGACGTCGTCGACCTCCTGGCGGGCGAATATCGCCGAGTCTATGAGCAGTTCGGCCCCGAGGCGGTCTACGGTGGTTCGTATGGGTGGGGCAGCGCGGGCCGGTTCCATCACGCCCAGAGCCAACTCCACCGCTTCCTGAACATGCTCGGCGGCTATGTGCGTTCGGTCAACACCTATAGCAACGCTGCCGGCGACGTCATTCTGAACCGCGTGGCCGGGACGATGCTCGGGCTGTTGCACCGTGCTACCGAGTGGCCCGTGATTGTCGAACATACGGAACTGATCGTTGCGTTCGGCGGCATCCCCCTGAAGAACACGGGAGTCAGCCCCGGCGGCGTAACACGACATACGGTCCGCGATCACCTCCACCGCGCGGCCGAGCGCGGCGTGCGCTTCGTCCTCTTCAGCCCGCTGCGCGATGATCTGCCAGAAATTGTCGATGCTGAATGGCAGCCGATCGTTCCCGGCTCCGATGTTGCGGTCATGCTTGCCCTGGCCTATGTGCTGATTGACGAAGGGCATGCCGATCGCGCGTTCCTCGAACGCTACTGTGTCGGGTTCGATCGCCTGGAACGCTATATCCTCGGGCTTGATGACGGCCAACCGAAGGATCCTCGCTGGGCGTCGGCGCTGAGCGGCGTTCCCGTTGAAACGATGACGAACCTTGCCCGGCGCATGGCCGCCAGCCGCACGCTGGTCAACGTCAGTTGGTCATTGCAGCGCGCCGAGCATGGCGAGCAGCCGCCCTGGATGGGGTTGGCATTGGCGGCGATCCTCGGGCAGATCGGGCTGCCCGGCGGCGGCTACGGATTCGGCTACGGCTCGATGGCCAACGTGGGCGAACCGCCGCTGCGGCATCGCCTGCCTGTCTTTCCCCAGGGGAAGAACTCCGTCGATGCGTTCATCCCGGTCGCTCGCGTATCGGACATGCTCCTTTGCCCAGGGGAGGAGTTCGACTACGACGGCGAGCGGCGCGTCTATCCGCACGCGCGTTTGGTCGTCTGGTCAGGCGGGAATCCCTTTCACCATCATCAGGATCTGGGGCGGCTGCGTCAGGCGCTGAGCAGGCCGGAAACGGTCATCGTTCACGATCCCTTCTGGACCGCGACCGCACGGCACGCCGACATCGTGCTGCCCTCGACGGTGACCCTGGAGCGGGATGACATCGGCGCGGCCAGCAACGACCCCTGGTTGATTGCCATGCACAAGGCGGTGGAACCGGTTGGGTGCAGCCGGAACGACTACGACGTCTTCAGCGACCTGGCAGACGCGCTGGGCGTTGGCGAAACGTTTACCGAGGGACGGACGGCTGCTGAATGGCTGCCGCACCTCTATGAAACGTGGCGGCGGGCGCTTCCCGAGGTGACGAGCCAGTTCCCGGACTTCGAGGAGTTCTGGGCGAGGGGGTACCTGCCGCTGCCCGACATCGATGAGGGGCTCGTGATGTTCGGGGACTTCCGCGCCGACCCCGAGGCGCACGCGTTGGCGACGACGAGCGGCCGTATCGAGCTCTTTTCGGAGGAGATCGCCAGTTTCGGCTACGACGACTGTCTGGGGCACCCTGCCTGGTATGAACCTCGAGAATGGCCGGGCAGCGTGGCGGCGGCGGAGTATCCGCTGCTGCTGATCGCCAACAACCCGCGGACCCGTTTGCATAGCCAGCATGATTCTGGGGCGGGGAGCCAGGAATCGAAGATCCAGGGCCGCGAGCCGATCCGCATGCACCCGGACGATGCCATCGGCCGGGGGATCAGGGATGGCGACGTCGCGCGCGTCTTCAACCGGCGCGGAAGTTGCCTGGCGGGGGTTGTGCTGAGTGATGCGGTGCGCCCCGGGGTGGCGCAGCTCTCGACCGGCGCCTGGTATGATCCGCTTGACCCGGCCGACCCGAGAAGCCTCTGCGTGCATGGCAATCCGAATGTGCTCACGTTCGATCGGGGCACATCGCGGTTGGCACAGGGGTGCAGCGGACAGCACGCGCTGGTTGAGATCGAGCGCTGGGACGAACCGTTGCCCCCGATCCGGGCCTATGACCCGCCGCGAACGGTGGCGCGTGAGGCAATCAGCCGCTGAGGAAAAATTCTCTAGCACAATAGCTGACGGGCGAGAGGTTCGTCCCGCCCATCAACTCATTTCGTGCCTTCCCATTGTGAGAGGGTAAGGTCACACCCTCCAGGAAGAGGGGTCATTTCAATGTTCCTGAGTATTCATCCTGAGTGCGACGGGTGGCCTCCTTTCACGTGCGATTGCTGAAAGGAAGAGTAGGGGTACCCCAACTGCATCATACGCCTGTAGCCACCCGATGTCCAGCGCAAACGACCGTTTCCCATTCAATTTGTAGCGTTTGCCTCACGCTCCTGCCGATCGCACCGTAATCGCCGAATCATCTCCAGCACGCAATGGCAAGCGCGGTCAGCGGCCCGCGCTCGGATCGAGTGCATCGCGCAGGCCGTCGCCGGCCAGGTTGAACCCGAGCACGGTCAGGGAGATGGCCAAGCCTGGGAAAATGCCGATATATGGCGCGTCGATGACATACCGCTGGGCGTCAGCCAGCATGCGGCCCCATTCGGGCGTGGGAGGCTGCGCGCCCAACCCAAGGAATCCCAGAGCGGAGACGAGCAGAATGGCGTTGCCAACCCCGATCGTCGACTGCACGATGAGGGGAGTAAGGACATTGGGCAGGATGTGCCGGATCACGATCTGGTGGTTGGTGGCGCCCATGGCGCGGGCGGCGTCGATCATTTCGCGCCGTTTTACCGACAGGGTCGAGGCGCGGGTCAGCCGCGCATAGGCCGGCAGGCCGACAAGGCCGGCCGCCAGCATTGCCGCCGGGAGGCCGGCGCCGGCGCGCGCGGCGACCGTGATGGCCAGCAAAATGGCCGGGAGGGCCAGCAAGAGATCGACGAGGGCCATCAGGGTGAGGCCAATCCGACCTTCGGCATACCCCGCGACGATGCCAACCACTAACCCAAGGCTGAGTCCAATGGCGACCGATGCGAGGCCCGAGGCGAGCGAGATCGGAGCGCCACGAACGACGCGGGCGAAGATGTCTCGCCCGAGGTCGTCGGTGCCGAACCAGTAGGCGCCGTTCGGCGGCGACAAGCGGTCGGGAATGTTCTGCACGGCGGGGTCGCGCACCAGAAAGGGGCCGACGAGCGCGACCGTGGCCAGGATCGCCAGGATGACGGCGCCAACCAAGGCGCCCCGGTTCCGCGCGAAGCGACGGGCAAACCGCCGGGCCTCGCCAGCGGGGCGATCCACCCGCGACGACGTGGCGGGGATATCGCCCGAGAGGGACGGCGCGGAACCGTTCACTCGTAGCGAATCCGGGGATCGAGGACCGCGTAGAGGACGTCGACCAGCAGGTTGAGCAGGACAAAGATGGTGGCCAGCAGCAGGACGACGCCCTGTACCATCTGGTAGTCGCGCGCGCCGATGGCATTGACGGTCAGTTGCCCCAACCCCGGCCAGGAGAAGACCGTCTCCGTAACCACCGCCCCGCCGAGAAGGGTGCCGAACTCCAGGCCGACCACGGTCAGCACCGGCAGAACCGCATTGCGCGCGGCGTGGATAGCGACGACCGTGCCTTCGCGCAGGCCCTTGCCTCGGGCCGTGCGCGCGTAGTCCTGGCCGAGCGACTCGATCAACGAGGCGCGCGTCATGCGGGCCACGATGGCGGCGGGCCAGGCGGCCAGGGTCAGGGCGGGCAGGATGAGATGGAGGATAGCGTCCTTCGCAACGGGCCAGTTTCCGTTCAGGAGGGCGCTGATCGTCAGGAAGGGCATTGAGGGATCGGCGCCAAGGCGCGGGTTGATGCGTCCGGAGATGGGGAGCCAGCGCAGCCAGAGGCCGAAGATAATGATCAGAATAATCCCCAGCCAGAACGTCGGGATCGAGACGCCGAAGAGGACGACGGTCGAGCTGATGTAGTCGAGCGCCGAGTGGCGGCGCACGGCTGCCACCGCGCCAAAGATGACCCCGGCAACGACCGCGATGGCCATGGCCGCCACGGCAAGCTCCACCGTTGCCGGGAAGCGCGCCGCGATCTCGTTGATGACGGGGGTGTTCGAGCGGTAGGAACGGCCGAAGTCGCCACGAACCGCGCCTGCCAGAAAAGCGCCATATTGCACGATGAGCGGGCGGTCGAGACCCATCTCCGCGCGTAAGGCGGCAAGTGATTCGGGATCGGCCCGCGCGCCGAGCACCAGTTGCGCGGGATCGCCGCCTGCCGAGTGGAGCATGAAGAAGACGAGGCAGGAAACGCCAAGAAGGATCGGGATGGTCAGGGCCAGCCGGCGAAAGAGGTATCTGACCATGGTCCGTGCCGAGTCCTCCCGTGGGAGATTGAGGAGATTCGCCCCGTCAGTCTCGATGGTTTGCCGCGTCGCGCCGCTGGCTCAGGCTTTCGAGCGGGCGCCCGCCGCAAATTCGCGGGCGCCCGTGCCCTTGCCAACTCTGGGAGCGATCTATGCCGTGGCCAGATCGACCTCGCGCAGAACGAGCGCGCCAACCGGGGAGACCTTGAGGTTCTCGACCGTCGCCAGCGCACCGATCGCTTTCTCGGGATAGCCAAGGACGACCATGATGCCATCGTCGAGGATCAGTTTCTGGGCTTCAGCGTAGATGGCCGCCCGTGCGTCCGGTTCGGCAGTCTCCTGGGCTTCCAGGACGAGCTCGTTCACGGTGTCGTTCTTGTAGCCCATCCGGTTTACCGCGCGCTCGTGGGTGAAGAGCGAGTACATCACGTTGTCCGGGTCGCCGTTGTCCCAGGTCCAGTCATTGACAAAGGCCTGGACTTCGCCCGAGTTGAGCAGATCGTAGAACTCCGCGTCTTCCAGCGATTGCAGATTGGCGGTGATGCCGACCGCCGCCAGGTCTGCCTGAATGAGTTGGCCCAGCAGCGGCCAGAAGGAGTTGGCGCGGTTGACCAGATCGAAGGTGATGTCCGTCAGGCCTGACTCGGCGATCAGTGCCTTGGCGGCCTCCGGATCGTAGGGATACTTGTCAGCCAGGGAGGGGTCGTACCCGACCAGCGTCGGCGCAATCGGTCCCGCGCCAAGGGTGTAGTGCCCGGAAGAGACGACCTCGGCCACGCTTTCCTTGTTGATCGCGTGCTGCACGGCCAGGCGCAGGGCGAGGTTGTCGAACGGCGGAATCGCCTGATTGAACGCCAGGAACTGGACGTTAAGGAACGGCCCGGTGATCAGGTGCAGATTGGCATCGCTTTCGATCTTGCCCGCATCCTTGAAGTCGACCTGGTTGGCGACGTCGATCGCTCCAGTCTGCAGCTCCGAAAGGCGAACCGTGTCCTCGGAGACGGTTCGCCAGACGACGCGGTCCAGCGCCGGACGGCCTCCCCAGTAGTCGTCGTTTGCCGTCAGGACCAGCTCGACATCCTTGGTCCAGCTATCGAAGCGGAACGGTCCCGTGCCCACTGGCGCCTGACCGAACTCCGCACCCTCGGCGTCGAGCGCGGTGGGGCTGACGATGCCCGCGGCAAAAATGGCCAGGTTGCCCGGGAGCAGGACGGACGGCCGCCCGAGGGTGACAGTCAGCTCGAGATCACCGGTGGCCTCGACCGATTCGACGTCCGCGAAGGCGACGCTCCGGTAGACCATCGACTCCTGGAACAGGGGATTGTTCTCGTCGAGTTGGCGAAGGAAGTTCACCTCCACGGCCGTGGCGTCGAGCGGCGTGCCATCGTGAAACATGACGTCTGGCCGAATGGCGAACACGTACGTGAGGCCATCCTCCGAGACTTCCCATGATTCGGCGAGCGCCGGTTCAAGCTCGACCGTGCCCGGCTTGAAGCGGGTCAGCCCTTCGGTGACGTTGTCCCAGACCGGGAGGATGTCTCCATATCCATTCGAGCCGGCAACCGCGGGATCGAGCTGTACCGTCGACTGGGGAATAGCCACGATCAGGGTCTTGCCGGCATCCTGCAGCGCGAGCGCCGGGGCGGCGAGCCCATCCTGGCGCGACAGGGAGACCAACATGGCCGCGATGGGCGCCGCCAGGCCAAGGGCCGTCGCTTGCGTCAGAAAGCTCCGCCTGCTCAGGCGCGAGGCATGTAGATCGTTCACCAGGGCATTGAGATTCCGAGCGGCGCCTGCCTTCATCAGATCCCCTCCGTCTGCCGGCACGATGACGCCGGCCATGTCCGTCGCACCGGCGAGGTCAGTTCCCGCCGGGGTCTTCGTGAGAGTTCCGACAGGGACAATTATGGCCCTGAAGGATGCAGAATCGGGAAACCTCCCGCTCAATCGTCGCGTATCGGGTCGAGCGCCAAAGGCCGACGATCCAGCAACTCGCGCCCGGACTCGTGAACGAGCACCATGCGTTCGAGCTGGAAGTTGCCAACTCCGAAGAGGTAATACGGCAACTCGACACTGATCACCATCCCCGGAGCCAGCGGCCGCCGCTCGGTGGCGGCGATGAAGGGAGGTTCTTCGTAGTTGTGGGCCAGGCCGACACTGTGGCCGAGATGGCCTCGGCTATAGGCCGCGAACCCGGCCTGCCGCATAGCCTCGGTCCCTGCCGCCCAGACATCGCGAAGGGGCACGCCCGGCGCCACGGCCCGAATGGCCGTGTCAAGCGCGTTCCTCAGCGCGGCAAAGATGATCTCCTGTTCGGTGGTGGGCTGCAGCGCATAGGTTCGCCCGATGTCGCTGTGGTAGCCGCCGACATCGACCTGCATGTCGAGCTTTACCGTTTCGCCCGGTCCAACGAGCGCCGGGCGGCTGCCATCGCCGACCGAGATGAGGCCCTCGGCCTGGCGCATCGCGCCAAAGCGTGGTTCCGCGGCCGCGGCGCTCCAGATCGCTTGCTGATAGGCGGCGGAAACGGCAATGGCGCTCATACCCACCGACAACGCATCGCGCGCGGCGGCTATGCCAATGTCCGTCAGCTCGGCCGCAAGCCGCAGATTATCAATCTCGAAATGATCCTTGATCGCGCGCAGGTCATCGAAGATGGCCGAGGCTTCGACAAGCTCCGCCTCCGGCAACCGGCCGCGCAAGCCGTTTACGATCCAGGCCGGAAGATTGGCCGCGTCGACGCCGATGCGTGCCGGGCCATCCGCGATCGCCAACATTGCGGAGGCGACCGCATCGAGCATCAGGTCCGGGTCGTACTGGGTGGGCCGGTTCAGAATCCCCGCCGGACGCGCCGCCTCGATGCGCGACGCCAGCGTTTCTCCAGCCCCGCGAGCATCGCCATGCTCGATCCAGAGCGGATGCGAGAAGGTGGCAATGGCGCGAGAGTATCCGGCGATCTCGTGATCGCCCGCGGCAATTGCCATTTCACCGTATGCGTTGACCGCGGCCGCCACGAGTCCCGGCAGCCGCCAGAGCGTTGCAATCGTGCTGGGGCGGCCACTCAGGTATTCCGCGTTTTCGGGGGTCAGCGCGGCGAGCGCGGCAAGCCTATTGCGTTCCAAGGCGTCCACGAATCTCTGCTGCCGCTCGTCTCCCACATACCAGGGATGCACTTCTGCGCGATCTCCGTCCGTCGCTCGGTTCTCATCGTCTCGCACCGTCACCGAGCCAATTGTTCCGTAATTGGATCGAGAAGTAAAGATTTTGATGGTGCAGGCGTTCTGGCAGCACGGCCAGAACGCTCATGTCTGGTGGTTCTCCGTACCGAAAGGTGTCAATCGGTTGACAGCGCCAATGCCGTGCCCTTGGCTGTTGCGACAGGCTCAGGGCGTCATCATCGACCCATCGCCGCCAGACGTCGTCCTGGCACGTAGGCATGACGAGCCAAAGGAGGCCACCATGGGCTCGAAACTCTTCCGGATTTCAAAGACACTCACACTCATCGGCTTCGTTGCCGCCTTGATCGCTGCTGCTGCCGGTCCCCTGGCGGGCCTCGACGGCGTCGACGCGAAGAAGAACAAGAAGGCGAAGGCGCCGAACATCGCCTTGCAGTCGATCTCGCTGGAGCCGCATCCCGATGCCGGTCACCTCTACGTGGTGGTCGAGGTTGAAAACGTCGGCAAGCGCGACGCCAATGGCTTCCGCATCGGCATGACGGCGCAGCGCACCGACGGCATGGTTCGCAACGAGGAGTACTCGCTGCCGCTGAGCCTGGAGAAAGGCGACAGCACCACCGTGCAGTTCCGCCTTGGCTGCAACTGGATCAACAATGGCGCGGTGACGGCGAGCACCGATCCCAGCCCGGTTCCGGGCGAGCCGTCGAACAAGATCGCCAACAACGTGCTGACTCAGACCTTTGGCCAGGAGTGCACCCCGGCGCCGTAGAAACCTCCGCGAATCTGGCGAATCGCGAGCGCCCGGGCGTCGGTCCGGGCGCTTTCCGCCGTTTCTGACTGGGTCCGCGTTCAGGCGAGGTAGGCGTCCAGTTCGTCGCGATCGCGAATGGTGATGCGGTGCTTCTTGTCGACCTCGATGAACCCGCGCCGCGTGAAACCGACGAGCACCTCATTGACGCGGACACGGGTGGCGCCAACCAACGCGGCGAGATCGGATTGCGTCACGCGGAGCGGAATGCGGACGGTTCCATCAGGGAGTTGCTCGCCGAGCGCATCGCCCAGCGCCAGCAGTTGGCGCGCAACGCGCCCGTGGACGTCGAGCGTGGCGACAGCCTGAAGCTGGGCGTTGGCCAGCCGGAGACGGCGCGCCATGAGCCGAAGCAGGTTTTCGGTGATGGCCGGGATGTCGCGCCGCAGCTGATCGAACGCATGGCGATCCATCCAGACGAGCGTCGCGGGCTCGAGCGAGGTCACATCGGCAGAGCGGCCGGCGCGGTCGGCCATCGACAGTTCGCCCACGATCTCGCCCGGCCCGAGGAGCGCCAGCGTCAGTTCGCGGCCGTTGCGCTCGAGGACGGAAACCTTCAGGGTCCCGCTGAGAACGATGTACGTCACTTCCCCTGGCTGGCTGGCCGTGAGGATCATGGCGCCCGTGGGGAACTTCGTGCGGCCCAGGAGATCGTTGACGCGAGCTAGCTCGCTCGCGCTGAGCCCGCGAAAGAGCTCCAGTCTGGCCAGTTCAGTTACGTCGGGGACGCCTGCCATGTCCTGCTCCCTCGTTAATCGCCGCTTTCTGTAGACCGTATCATGCGACGGCTCGCCCCTGCCGCGCTCAAGCGCGACATCGCCGGTGTTCCCGAGTTGACGCCCTGGCGTCCAGACGCTTGACCGCGCGCGGCAGAAAATCATGGTCAAATGGTGACATGGTTCATGGCGTGCGGCACGGTCCATGAGCGCATGAATTCGGCGTCGATCTCTCCACCCAGGACGTGAAGGAGTAGACAGATGACTATGCAAACCGCGCGGAGCGTGCCTCGGCGGCGCATTCTCGCGGCAGGGTTGGGGGCCGCGGCCCTGATTGCGCCGCGGCCGCGAGCCGCTTTCGCGCGGACGATCCTGCAACGAGGCATGAGTGGCGGCGGGCTGGCCCAGATTGAAGGCGGCGAGCCGCGGCTGGCCAACTTCGGCCTGTTCGCCTCGGCTGTCCAGCTTCCGGATGGCGACTCCCTGGTGTTGGGGCGTTTCCAGTGGTTTGAGGCGGGTACGGATTTTCAACTGCAGAGTATCGAAATATCGCAATGCGTGCCGCTGCAGAATCGCTCTGACGGTGCAGAGGTGCGCGGCAGGGTCAAGGTGAACGGCGAAGGCGACTACCCATTCGTTGCGCGGTCGATGGACGGTGGCGCGCCAGGCTCGGCGCTCGACCGGATCGAGCTCGAGGTCAATACCGACGCCGCGCGCGAAGGGGTTTCCACGGAGCCATCGGACGACGAGTTCGAGTACGTCGTGGCGGGCAATCTCGTTGCTGGCGACATGCAGTGGATCATCGCTGATATCGAGCTCGATGCTTGAGCGCGGCCGGCGACCTCACGACGCCTGAACGCCTTGTACGCGGTTGATCGCACCGTCGAACGGGCTGGCCCCGGCGGCGATGCGGGGCAGCGCGTCGGCGGTGTCGAGGGAGCGGCCTGCCTCCGATGCGGCGCGGAACGCCTCGTCTCCCAGCGTGGATCGCAACTCCCGTTCGCGCTCAGCGGTATCGGGCGCGTCGAAGGGCTCCTCGGTTTCCGTCAGGTGGGCAACCAGCCCCAGGAGTGCCGCCGCCTGACGCGCCTCATCAAGAGTGTCTCCTGGCGAGGCCAGCCCGGCGAGGCAGCAGGCGATCCCCTGAAAGTCCCTGACTGCATGGTAGAGAGCGAGCGCTTCCCGATAGCGGGCTTGTGCCTCATGGTTGTTTCCCACGGTTCGCGTGAGCGTGGCCAGATTCTCCATGGCGATCGCCGCATGGAGGCGATTGCCGGCCTCGAGCGCCAGCATGTGACTTTCCAGATAGAGCTCCATCGCGCGGCTGGTGTCGCCCTGGCTGTTGACGACCTCCGCCAGATTGTTCAGGGTGCTGGCAATCCCCTGACGGTCGCCAACCGCCCGATGCAGTTGAAGGCTCTCGCCCAGGAGCGCGAGCGCTCGCTCGAGGTTTCCCTGCTCCAGCGCGACCGTGCCGAGGTTATTGAGGGCGCGCGCCACATGCGACTCGTCGCCGATGTCTCGAAACAGGGCCATGCTCCGCGCATAGTGCGAGGTGGCCCGTTCGTGATCTCCCTGGTAGTGGGCGATACGGCCGAGGTCGATCAGGGCGGTGGCAATACTGGCAGCGTCGCTTGTTGATTCCGCGACGGCCAGGTTCTCCTCCAGCAGTTCACGCGCCCGCTCCAGATTGCCCTGGTTGATCTCGACCACGCCAAGGTTGTTCAACGACCACGCCACATTTCGCATGTCCCCAATGCGCCGGAAGATCTCCAGGCTCTCGTGGTGGAGCCGCGCGGCGACTTCCCAGTCACCCTGGCTGTCGGCGAGAACGCCCGCGCCGTTGAGCGCCTTGGCGCGGAGCGACGACTCTGCCAGACTCGCCTCGCCGAGGAGCGACTCCAGGAGCGAACGTCCTTCGGAGATGTCGCCGCGCAGCCACCAGAACTTCCAGAGCGCGGCGCTGAGCCGTAGCGCGCGCTCCGGGGCGCCCCGCGCTCTGAACCAGGCGACGGCAGCGCGCAAATTGGCCTGATCGCGTTCGAGGCGCGGGAGCCAGGCGGTCTGTTCGTGCCCGGCCAGGCGTGGCTCCGCCTCCTCGGCGAACTGCAGAAAGTAGGTGGCGTGGCGCTCGCCGACGGTCGTCAGCGCGCCGTTTTCCGCCAGGCGCTCGCGGGCGTAATCGCGAATGGTCTCGAACATGAGGAGACGCTGCCGCGAACCATCATCGAAGAGCCGGATCAGGCTCTTGTCCGCCAGCGACTCGATCAACTCGAGCTCGGCGAACTCGTCAAACGCATCATCTGATGCGCGAGCGATCTCGGCGGCAGCGTCCAGGGCGGCGCCACCGGCAAACACCGCCAGATTCATGAAGAGCCGCTGCTCGTCAGGAGCGAGAAGGTCGTAGCTCCAGGCGATGGTGTCCCGCATGGTCTTCTGTCGATCAGGCAGATCACGCGCGCCGCGGCTCAGCAGGTCGAGCCGGCGATCAAGCCGGGCCAGCAGCGCCTCCGGAGACAGGAGTTTGGCGCGCGCGGCCGCTAGCTCGATGGCCAGCGGCAGGCCATCCAGGCGGGCGCAGATTTCCGCCAGCACCCCGGCGTTCTCCTCGGTAACCGCGAAGTCGGGCTTTACCGATTGGGCGTGGGCGACGAAGAGTTGGACAGCGGGGGAGCGGCAGACGGCCTCGACTGTCAAGGGACGTCGCGCTCCGCCGTCCATGGTGACGAACTCCCGCACGGGCAGCTCCAGCGGCGGCAAAGCAAACTCCTGCTCGCCCAGCAGGCTCAGCCGCTCCCGGCTGGTGACGAGGAGGCGGATGCGTGGGCACGATTCCAGTATCTCGGCGACGAACTCTGCCGCGTCCATGACCTGCTCAAAGTTGTCGAGGACGAGCAGGAGGCACCGGTCGCGGAGCTGATCGATGACAGTCGCGCGGGGTAATTCGGCGCCGCTCTCGCCGGGGTCGAGCGCGTTGACGATGGCGACCGGAACCAGCGCGGCGTCGTTGACGGATGCCAATGGAACGAAAACCGCCCCATCGGGCAGCTCCGCGCCGAGTTCGCGGGCGAGGTGGAGCGCCAGTCTCGTTTTGCCAGTTCCGCCGGGGCCAGTCAGCGTGAGCATTCGGGTTGCCGGCTGGCGCGGCAACCGATCAGACGGCGTCTCCATGTCAGGAGAAGAAAAGCCGAGCATCGCTCTTGCCGTGCGAATCGCGTTCTCGCGGCCGATCAGGGGCCTCGCTGGTTGAGGGATGTTTCGCAGCAGCCGTTCCGGTGTCTGTAGGGGCGGGAAACTCTCACGCAGGCCCGGCGCCACGATCTGAGAGATTCGTTCGGGCTGCTGCAAATCCTTCAGCGCGTACTCGCCGAGCGACCGCAGAGTGACATCTGGCGAGAGATGGCCGCGGGCCAGCTCGGCGGCGGCGCGGGAGACGACGATCTGTTCGCCGTGGGCCGTGGCCAACAGGCGGGCTACCCGGTTCAGTGGCGGTCCGAAGTAGTCGCCGTCCCGGATTTCGGCATGGCCGGCGTGAACAGCCATGCGCACCCGTGGCGGCGCCGCGAGCTGCCACGATTCGGTGGCCAGGGCGCGCTGTCCGGCGATGGCCGCGGCGATCGCATCCGCCGGAGCGGGAAAGACCGCGCAAAATGCGTCGCCGGCGGTCTTGAACACGTGGCCGCCGTGGGCAGTGATGGCCTCCCGCATGAGCGCATCATGTCTCGCCAACGCGAGGGACATCAACTCGGGGGTCGCTTCCCAGAGCCTGGTGCTCCCCTCGATGTCCGTGAACAGGAACGCGGTGATCCCGGATTGGAGCTCGGTCACGTGTGCCTCCCGTCCGGTCATTGGGTAGTCATCTCCCGCTGGCCGAACGCGGTCAATCGGCGTGCGCCGCTTCTGAAACCATATACGACATGGGCGGTTCCCGAGGCTATTCAGATGCCTCTGATAGGATACGAAGCGAGAATTGGACCATCTGGACCGATTCACGCGGAAACTGAGCGTTGCTCTACCTGGGGCCGAACCGGAGGTTGATGGTGGCGTGGGCGTACTGGGCCGGGCGGATCGCGGTGCTTGTCGCGGTGATCGCTGGATTGTCGGCGCCAGCCTTTCCCGGGGCATCGGGCGACGTGTTCGCGCAAGATGCCGCCAATGTGATCGAAGCCGGATCCGGCCCGCTTGGGGAGCGGTCGTTCGCACTGGTCGGACGAAATATCTACGGCGCCGACGAGGTTCAGCTCTTTGGCTATCTCACCGCCGTGGTTGGCCTCAGCCCTGCCGACCTCTTTGCTGCCGCCCCGGAGTCCGTGGAGACGGCGCGGTTCACGTTTGCGGGCGCGCTCAAGAATACCAGCAGCACCAGCCGAGCCGACATCACGACGACCGAAGGGTCGGGAACGCTGCAGATCTTCTTCAACGAATCCGGCGGCGCGCGCTGGAGCGACCCGGCCTCCTTTCGCTCGGGAGAGATCGTCGCGGAGTTCACGATCGAAGTGAGCGACGTTCTGCAGCGGCAAGCGCCTGGAGTCGGCGTGGCCGTTGGAGACGGAAAGGCGGTGCAAATTGTCTCTGCCGAATTCACCATCGAGGGAGCGGCTGTCCGATTCGGGCGTGAGGGGATGGAGCGGCGGCTCCGCTATGTGGGCGCGCTGGTTTCCGGCAACGAGGCGGCAACCGAAACGGCGCTGACGGGATCGGCAACGATGACCAGGCGCGATTCTCGGCCGGTGCCGCTCGGCGGCACGACGGTCGAGGCGGAGGCGACACCGGCCAAGGCTGGAGAAGCATGCGCCGGTGTCCAGCCCTGGTTCGATCAGACCGTGACCAATCTGGACCGGGCCGTGGAGCTAGGCAACGGCGTTGGTGAAGAAACGACGCTGGAGACGCTCGATGGCGAGACGGCGCTCACCGCGAGCCTGGAACTTGCCTCGCTGGCGTCGGCGCAGCGCGATCTGGAGGCCCCGGCAGATGCGGACGCCGCGAACCAGCTTGCTGTAACCGCACTCTATACCGTTGCGCGCGGATTGCTTGGCCTTTCCGACGCCCACTCGGGGAACGACGCCGAGGCGTTCGCGGATGCCAGGGCAACACTCTCCGATGGCCTCGGCCTGATCGCCCGCGCCGAAGAGACCGTTGCCGCATACGCCGCGAGCTGCCCTGAAGCCTGACCGCTCGCACGCGTGCTTCCCCGATGCTGGCATGGTCGAAAGGAGATTCAGGATGCCGTTTCGTGAACCACTGCTGCATCGTATCCGGTTTGGGCCGGGCTTTCGGGAGGTCTTCTGTTTTCTGGCAGTGGTTCTTACCGTTGCGCTGGCTGGGGAGATCAGACTCGTGACGGCACAGGAGGCGGATAGCGGCTTCGCGCCTGCCAGCGGCCACGCCGCGGTTATCGCGCAAGGGGTTGTCCTTTTGCCGGAGGGAGAGGCGGTGTGGCGCACGGTTCGGACACGCGCGCTCCTGCCCGAGGAAGCGCGGTTCGAGGAACGGCCGCTCGGCTTTGTGCTGGCGACCTCCGGTCCGTTGCTGCTGGTCAATGAGCCGTCGGGGGAACAGTTCCGGCTTGGCGTTGGCGAGGCGGCGCTCGTTCGCGCCGGCGCGGTGTGGCAGATCGCCAGCCTGGCGACGGAGCCGGCTGGCTACCTCTCAATCGACCTGGTCGCGCCCGATGCTCCCGCGCCGCCCGAGGGAGCCGTGGTGTTGCAGCCCGGGCAGCCGTTTCCGTCGCCGCCCGGATTGCACGATCTCGATCTGCTTCGTGACACCGTTGGCGTCGGGGAGTCGTTCACCGTTCCCGATTCGGGCGAAAAGAACGTCATTCTCATCACGGAAGGCGCGGCAACGGTTGGCCGGCCCGATGGCGACGGCGTCGTTTTGCTGGCGGGGGAGGCGGCCAGCTTCAGTGGCGAACTGGTCGTTGCCCCGGCGCGGGATGGCGGCGCGGAGCGCGCGTCGTTCGTGGTTGGCATCATTGGTCCGGGGGCACTGCCTCCGCCCGTCGCGTCCCAGCCTGTCGCGACAGTCGCGCCCGAAGCTCCGGTGACGCCGAAGCCCTCAACAGGGCCGGAAGCAGGCTCCATCGCGGTGCAAATCTACACCTGCCCGCCTGGGATGAACGCGGGCTCATTGAATCCGGCGGCTTGCGCCCCGGCGCTCGAGGAGTTCGACGTCACGCTCTCTGGGACTGGTTTGCCTTCACCGTTGACGATTGGGGATGCAACTGCCGCCGGTGGGTCGTTCACCTGGGGCGATCTGCCATTTGGCGACTACGTCATCGCCGAGGCAGTGCTTCCCCGGGGGTTCTCGACCTACGTTCTTTCGGCGCGAAATGCCAGTGGCAGCCCGGAAGCGGGCTACCGCATCTCGCTGGGAGAGGCGGAACCGGACATGCAGGTTCGCATTTACAACTTCGTGGCGGAATAACGATCGTTCCCGACTCGAGCCGTCAACCCGGACCCCGTCACCGGACGCCATGACGCCGCCAGCAGGAGCGCTCTTGCGACGTGGCCGCTGACTGGCGTGTGCCGCGCCGCATGCCGTCGCGGTTCCCGATTTGACACGTCAACCGTTCTCTGGATGACAGCCGGCGCCCGAGCCGTCTGGTGAAATAGAGCCATGCCCGATGAGGCGTGAGCCGAAACGGGTCGGCGCACACGATCTCCTCATGTTGCCGATGGTGATCCCAGACCATCGACAGTCTCCTCCACGCTGGGAGCGGTGGACGCCCAGCCAACGATCCATCGCTCTCAGTCCCATCCCTCCTCCCATCAGGGGCGAGCCTTTGGCTCGCCCCTGATGCCGTCTCAGAGGTCAGATGAGAAGGACTACTGGTTCAGGGTCAGGCCGCGCAGCAGCGCCTCGCGCAACTCGACCTGCTCGTTGTAGTCGGCGGTTGGCGCGTTCTGGACGATGGCGAGGACAGCCTCATTCGGAATCAGCGGCACGCAGCCAACGAAGAGGGTATACGGCTCGACGCGATTCGAGAAGGTGTAGTCGTGGTCGAAAATGGCGAATGCCCCGGTGGCGGCGGTTCCTCCCTGTAGAGGCTGGCCATCCTCCCCGACCGCCAGTGCGAGGTTGCTCACGTTGGGATCGGCCGTGAGCTGGGCAACAAAGGCATCGACGCAGGCTTGCGGTTCGCCGTTGAAATCTCTCGCCCCGGTGAAGGTGATATAGCTCGTGCCGTTGAAGAGGACGAATCGGTCACGACCATTGCTCGACAGGTTCTCCGATTCCCGCCAGGTTGGGCCATAGCCGATGGTGTACCCGTATGTCGGGCTGGTATAGGTCGTGCTGGGTGGCGGGGGAGTCTGCTCGGCCGCCGCCTCGACAGAGGAAGGCGAGGCAGCCAGCGCGACCGAAATCGTGGCGCCGCCGGAAGGAGACGGCTCGAGCTGGACGAAGCCGCTGAAGCCAGAGTCGTTCTGTTCACGCGCCTCCAGAACCAGGCCATCGGCCTCGGTCCACGGCGCCGCTGGCTGCCCACCAATGTCGGCGCAGGCAATGTAGGTCTGTTTGTTCTCCGCGCTTTCGTGAATGTGTACCGAGAAGGGCTCGCCGAAGAGCCCGGTCAGCGGAACATTGGCGGTCCCGCTGATCAATTCGACCGCGCCGACGCCGTTGTCTCCGTCCAGCCGGAACGTCCGAATGTCCGGCAGAGAGTAAACGACGATGCCAAGCTCCTCGCACGATCCCGCGTGAATATGGGCAAGCCGCGAGGATTCCGCGGCCGCCAGCATCGACGAGGGGCCGGCACTGCTTTCTGTTGTCGTGGAAGCCGTCGATTCCTCCGTCGTCCTTTCGGAGGTCGTGGCGACTTCGATCCCGCCATTCGCCTCCTCGGTCTGCTCGACCTCGTCGTCGGTGACGATGATCGTCGCCTGCATGTCCGAGTGAAACCCGCAGTGGTAGGCGAACTCGCCCACATCGTCGAAGGTGACACTGAACTCTTCGCCGGGATCGAGGCGCCCGGAATCGAACGCGCCGTCGTCAGCGGTCACGGTGTGCGGCCGCGCACCATCGTTGCGCCAGGTAACGGTCGTGCCTATTGGGACGGTCAGGATTGCCGGCTGGAAGGCGAAATCGATGACGCTGACGGTTGCGGCACTTTCCTGGTGAGCGGCGGCCGGCATCTGTTGAACGAGCGGCGATAGTGCCGCGAGCAAAAGGGTTAGCATAGCGGCGTAGGTGGCGAGAACCGCGCCAAGTCCCGGCGCGAGAGATTTCGTCATAACCGTGGCTCCTCTCGTTTACGGAAGTATCCTCGCATCTTCGTCCTGGGCCAGCGGCGCCATGTCATTCGTGGGCCGTGGTCTGGCGCGCAGAGTTGTTCATGCATTGAGCGCACCCGCAATGGCCGCCACGAGGTCGGGCGCATTGGGGTCGATCGACTTGGCGGACGCCTCGATCAGGTCGACGTGCATCAGGCCCGAGCCAGTCGAAAAGGCGACCGTCAGAGCGTCGCGTTCCAGGAATCCGCGCTCCCTGAGGATGCGGGCGGCGATGATTGCCGCGCCCGACTCCGGCGAAACGAAGAGGCCTTCGCGCCGCGATGCGAGGGCCATCCCTTCGAGCAACTCATCGTCAGTGACTGCCAGGGCCGTGCCGCCGCTCTGACGAATGGCATCGAGGATGAGGTAGTCGGCGATGGCCGCTGGCACCCTGATGCCCGGCGCGATCGTTGCGGCATCCGGCCAGCGCTCGGCATGATTGACGCCTGTTTCGTACGCCCTGACGATGGGCGCGCAGCCAGTTGACTGCACGGAGATCATCTTTGGCCGCTTCGACCCGATCAGCCCCATCGCTTCGAGCTCGTCGAATGCCTTCCACATGCCGACGATGCCGGTGCCGCCGCCGGTTGGGTAGATGATGGCATCAGGAAGCCGCCAACCGAGCTGTTCGGCCAGTTCGATACCCATGGTCTTCTTGCCCTCCGCCCGGTACGGCTCGCGCAACGTCGACACATCGCACCAGCCATGGGCGGCCGCGCCAGCCCGGATGACCTTGCCGCAATCATCGATCAGTCCAGCGACGAGGATGACCTTGGACCCAAAGGCCTGGCACTCCGCGATCATCGTGACTGGCGTGTCGGCGGGCATCGCCACTACCGCCGCGAGCCCTGCCCGCGCGGCGTAGGCGGACATCGCCGCGGCCGCGTTTCCGGCCGAGGGGATGGCCACGGTTTTCGCGCCAAGCTCTCTGGCCCGCGCGACCGCCATGAACAACCCGCGCGCCTTGAAGCTGCCGGTTGGGTTGAGGGACTCGTCCTTGATGAGCAGCCGGTCGAGGCCAAAGTCGGCCGCCAGCGCCGGCGCCTCGTGAAGCGGCGTGCCGCCTTCGCCGAGTGATGGCGCGGACTGGGGCTCCCGCAGCGGGAGGATTTCGCGGTAGCGGTCCAGATTCCA
>CAYSXO010000014.1:20372-32835 GCA_964434995.1 uncultured Sphaerobacteraceae bacterium | reverse complement strand
GGAATCCCTTCAGGCCAGACACGGAGGCGGTGTTGACGATAGCGCCTCCACCGTTCGCCAGCATCGCCGGGATCTCATGCTTCAGGCACCACCAGACCCCCTTCAGGTTGATGTCCAGCACACGGTCCCAGTCCTCTTCGGCATAGTCGACAACGCTGGCGAGCGGCCCTTCAATGCCGCCATTGTTATGGGCGCAATCGAGTCGCCCAAACCGGTTGATCGTGGCATCGACCAGTGCCGCAACCTGGTCGCCATCGGAGACATCGGCAGCGAAAAAGGCGGCCTCACCTCCCTGAGCCTCAATAAGCGCGACGGTTTCACGGCCGCCCTCGGGCACGACGTCGGAGACCATCACCGCCGCCCCGGCGCGCGCCAGCGCAAGCGCCGAGGCCCTCCCAATCCCGGACCCTGCCCCAGTAGTGAGGGCTACACGACCACCCAGGGGCGCTTCGTAGGACACGCTGGATCATCCCTTCATGACGTCCGCGCGGAGTCGCGCGGTGCTGACCGATCAAGAGTCTGCTGATACGATGGGGCATCGGCCCGATCGTACTTCGATCAGACTCGGAGGTCTGCATGATCCATCATTTCCGATCCGCGGTCTTCGCCCTCATCGCGCTTGCGCTCGTGCTGACGCCGGCCATGAATGCCAGCGCCACTCAGGATGCGACGCCAGAAGCCGAGTGCGTGACGACGACGCCAGAAGAGAACGCGGCGCTGGTCACGATGTTCTGGGACGAGGTGGTGTGGGCATCACAAGGGAAGATCGCGGAGATCGTCTCGCCCGATGAAGTGCATCATTGGGGGACGGGCGAAGAAACAACTGGTTTCGAAGCATTCACCGAAGCGTTTGCGCACGTGCTACGTGCGTTCCCGGACATTTCCTTCACCGTCGATCTTGTCGCCGCCGAGGGCGATCTGGCTGCAACAGCCTGGACAGCCAACGGCACGCAAACGGGCGAATGGCTGGGCATTGCGCCCACGAATGCCGAGGTCACGTTCAAAGGCATCAACATCTTTCGCATCGATTGCGGGCAGATCGTGGAATCCTGGGGAGAGGCAAACAATCTCGGGCTGCTCGCGCAAATCGGTTCACCGGACGTCCCGGGCTTCCTCGCGGATACGGCGACGGCCATGGCGCCAGCCGCGGGCGCCGCGGCAACGCCCTGCGCCGAAGACTCGCCGGAAAGCAACCTGGCGCTCGTCGAGCGCTGGACCAACGAGGTCTGGAACGCCCAGAACCTCGATGTCCTCAACGAGATCGCGTCTCCGGACATCGTCCATCATGGTGGCGCGTTTCCGGACGCTCACGGCGTCGATGAGATCGTGGAAGGCATCAGCCGGCAATTGGAAACGTTCCCGGATATCGCCCTGACAATCGATGAAACCATCGCCGATGGCGACCTGGTCGTCGTTCGCTGGTCAGGAGCCGGCACGAATCTGGGCGAGTTCATTGGCCATGCGCCCACCGGGGCAACAATCCCGATCTCGGGCATCAATCTCTATCACGTAAGCTGCGGCAAGATCGTCGAGAGTTGGTCGGAGATCAATGGGCTGGAGATCCTGCAGGCGAGCCTTGGTGCTGCCGCGACACCAGTTCCGTAAGTAGCCGCGGCGGCCAATCCTCAAGAGCGCCACCGGAAGCCCGGCGGCGCTCGTTCATATGCGCCATCATCGACGATGTGAACATGGCGTCACCTGTTCGCTCCGCGCTACTGGACCACCGTCCCTTCATCCGGTGCAGCCGGCACGTACTCGGTGTCCGAAACGGGCGCCGGGGCATAGCTGGAAACACACTGTCCGTCGGAGTCGCAGATACCCGTCGTCCCGTCGACCAGGGCGCAAGAGTCCCCAGGCACGGGATCATACGCGCATGCCCCTTCGATGCAACTGGTCGGGGCAAAGCAGGGCAGTGACGAGCAATCGGCGAAGACGCAACAGTCGATGTAAAGGGTGTCTCCCTGATTCAGGTATTGCGGGATCGTGGTGGTTGGGACCAGGATCCGGCTGTACTCGCCGGTACCGGGTTCAAAGTGGCAAATCTCCATGGTTTCGTCCCAGATGCCACCGGTCAGCACGCCCGGTGGAACTGGCAGTTCCTCGACCCCGGCTTCCGCCTCGTCGGGGTCCGACCGCCGGCGGCGCCGATTGCGACGTCGCACCGCGGCTGCCGGTTCTCCAGGCACGAGGGCGAGCGCCCCAACCAGTAGTCCGGCGAGAAAACCGCGGCGCGGCATGTCGCGCGCAATACCGCGAGCGATCGTGTCGAGTTGCTTCCCATCCATGTTGCATCTCTCCCGGGTCTCCGCGCTTGTTCGGGCACGCGCAGACCCTCCCTTTCGCTCGCTGTAACGCACGAATGACCAGCCTTTGTTTCGCCGCCCGCTCCACGGCAATCGGCCGCGCGTGCGTTACTCCCTCATTCGGCTTACGCCTTTTCGGGCAAGCTGGATCGCCCCGTGGGACGAAATGGCGCGGTTTTGCGGGAGTTTCGGGCCAGAACCCGCGGATTATCGGCCGCTCAACCGCTCGACGACTGGAGCGAAAGCGTCAACGACGGGCTCAAGAACCACGATGTAGGAGAAGCCGTACCGCTCGCGGCGCTCCTGCAAGGTTTCGGTGATCTCATCGATCGTACCCAGAAGCACGGCGGGGGAATCGAGCACGTCATCCGCTGAGACCGGTAACCCGGCAGCAATCCGCTCGGCGGCAGCGCGGCGGTCGCTGGTAACCTCGACCGTCGGGCAAATGGTGTTCAACTCGATGTCATGGAACCGGTCGCCGGCGGCCTCGCGAACCCAGCCAATTTTGCGCTCGGTCGCCTCGGCGGTCATGTCCGTGGCGTCTTTCGATCCATCCGGGAGAGCGCGCGTGGTGATGCCGACGATATCGGCGTGACGCGCGGCGAGCGACAGGATCTTCCTGCTGCCACCGCCAATGACCAGAGGCGGATGCGGTTTCTGCACCGGCGTCGGTGGAATTTGCAAGCCATCGACCGTATAGAACTCACCCGAAAAGCTCGTCATCTCGCCACTGAGGAGCATCTTCAGGAGCATGACCGCTTCCTCCAGGCGCGCAATGCGCACACTGGCCGGGTCGAAGGGAATCCCGGAGAGGTCGTACTCCTCTTTCAACCAGCCCGCGCCGATGCCCAGCTCGAGTCGCCCGTTCGAGAGGATGTCGATCGATCCGGCGGACATGGCCAGCACGACCGGGTGCCGAAAGTCGTTGTCAAAGACGAAACCGGAGAGGCGTAGCCGCTCGGTAGCAATCGCTGCTGCCGCCATGGCCGCGACCGGCTCGAAGCCCCGCACGAAGTGGTCCGGCCAACTGAGTGAGTCGTACCCGAGCGCCTCGATGCGGCGCACGGTCTCCAGCCAGGATCCGCGCGGTCCGGCGCTGCGGCTCTGCACCCCAAAGCGAAACGGCTTCGTCTGTCCCATCTGTCCCTCCGCTATTCCTGCCGGCGCCCGTGGCTCTTACCTGATCGTCGCATACCATCCACAAGACGCGCGACAAACGATCGGGCATGTCGTTACCCAAGCTGGCCAATGTCAACATCCCGTCACGGCCGAGAGCCGGGGCATTGCACGCTCCACGGCAGCAGCGTGGCAGGTAGAAGCGGCAAGTGCCGAGGTTGCTCATAACCAATGGTGCCGATATCCTGCGGTCTATCATCCCATTGCGCGAGACGCACGAGTCGTATCAGCAGCAGGAGAGCTCCACCATGGCGGCAGTCACTTCCGCGCCGGGCGCGACGACGGAGCAGAATCGGCGCGCATACTCCCTAATCGACTGCGACGCCCACCACAACTGGCGGGGCGTGAAGGACATCCTCCCTTATCTGCCCCGCTATTGGGCGGACTATGTCATCGAAAGTCAGTTCCGGGCGCTGCCGAACTCGCCCTATCCAAAGGGGGTCAATGGCGGCGAACGGGTTGACGCGCGGCCCGCCGAGGGCCAGATGGCTGGCTCCGACGTCGATCTCTTCCGCGGCCAGCTTCTGGACGAATGGAACGTCGATATCGCGATCCTTACAGGCCAGTTCTACAATGTCGCCTTCCTGGCCAATGCCGCCTTTGCCACCGCCCTCTCCAGTGCGCTGAACGACTGGATGATCGACGTCTGGCTGAGCGCGGACAAACGCTTTCGCGGTTCTCTGACCGTCCCGATGCAGGATCCGGCGGCGGCGGCGAAAGAAATCGACCGGCTCGGCTCGCGGCCAGACATCGTGCAAATCCTCATTTCCGCCGGATCGCGGATGCCATACGGTCAGCAGTTCTACGATCCGGTCTGGGAGGCGTGCGAGCGGAATGGGCTCATCGTGGGCATCCACTTCGGCGGCATCGGCATCATGCACGCGCCGACCTCCGCCGGCTGGCCGTCGTACTACCTCGAGTGGCACACCGGCATGTCGCAGGCCTTTCAGGCGCAGATGATCAGCCTGGTCAGCGAAGGGGCATTCCAGAAGTTTCCCAACCTGAAATTCGCCCTTCTGGAGGGCGGGTTTGCCTGGGTGCCGCACGTCATGTGGCGGCTCGACAAGAACTGGAAAGGGATGCGCGCTGAATGTCCCTGGCTCGACCGCAAGCCGAGCGAGATCATTCTCGAGCACTTCCGCCTGACCACGCAGCCAATCGAGGAGCCGGACGATGACAACCAACTGCTCCAAATCCTCGCCATGATGGACGCCTACCACACGTTGATGTTCTCCAGCGACTACCCGCACTGGGACTTCGACTCTCCGCAACAGGCGCTGCCCCGCATGCCGGCCGACCTGAAGCAGCGGATTCTCGCGGAGAATGCCAGGGAGCTCTATGGGCTCTGACGGGACGAGGGCCGCGAGCGGCCGCGCGGATTCCCAAACGCGGCAAGGCTCCCGGCATGTGGTTGCGGAGGTCCGGGAGATCCCCCCCGGACAACGCTTGATCGTGGAGATCGCGGGTCGATCGATTGGCGTGTTCAACGTCAATGGCCGCTTCTACGCGGTTCGCAATAGCTGTCCGCACCAGGGCGGCCAACTCTGCCTGGGCGCGACGGTCGGCCTGGCGATCGCCGAGCGGCCTGGCGAGATTCGGTACATCCGCGAGGGCGAGATTTTGCGCTGCCCGTGGCACGGCTGGGAGTTCGACCTGGCCACCGGGCGCTCGGTCTTCGACCCGACCCGGACCCGGGTCAAGAGCTATCCGGTTGAGGTCGAGGAGTTGCAGGCGGAAACTTACCCCGTCGAGGTTGATCGGGACCGCGTGATCGTCGTCATCACCTGAGCGAATGGCGCTGTCCACACCTCGGCGCCCCGGCGTCGCGCGGCAGGCATCGCGCGCGTGCATCTCCCGATTCGCTCCGCCACCCGCCCATTCGCTATTGACACCGGCGAGCGGCAACGCTAGGGTGACGGCGGTTTCATAGGAGAGTCAAACAAGGTCGTCTGCCGTGGGTTCCGCGGTGTCGCGGAATCAGGTCCTCGTCGCTCAGTGAGTGAGAAAGAGGAGGCTCTCATGGTTCGCACCGATCTTCGTCCCATCGACCGCTTCATCACCGACGCCGCGGCCGGCAAGCTGAGCCGCCGCGAGTTGATGCAGAAAGGCGCCGCTCTCGGCCTTTCGGCATCGGCGATCGGGATCGCCCTCCGCGCGGCGCCCGACCACGCGATGGCGCAAGCGGCGGAGCCGAGCGGACAGATCGTCATTTCACTCGCTGCCGAGCCCTCGACGCTCGAGAACTGGAATGCCTACAGCCTGGACGGGCACCCGGTCTTGCGCAACATCTTCGAGGCGTTGCTCAATCGCGATCCCGCGACGAATGAGCTGGTTGGCGAGCTGGCGGCTACCTGGGAATGGACTGACGACAAGACCTTGCGCTTTACCCTGCGTGAGGGAGTCACCTTCCATGATGGGACGCCGTTCGATGGCCAGCAGGCCGTGGACGGGCTCAACTACACTTGGTCGTCCGAGAACGCTTTCGACATCATCCAGTTCATGGGGCCCCAGATTACCGCCACGCTCGTCGACGACATGACCATCGACGTCGCGACCGAGACGCCTGATCCGATCCTGCCTGCTCGGCTCTACTTCTCGCCGCTGCCGCAGATGACCCACGTCACTGAATCGCCCGACACGCTGGCGGACGAGCCGATCGGCACCGGGCCGTACCAGCTTGTGGAATGGGCGCGCGGGGAACGAATCCTGCTCACGGCTTATCCCGGTTGGTGGGGCAACGCGGATCCCGAGTCCGCATTGGGGGCGCAGGCAATCAAGGACGTCGAGTATGTCTGGCGGCCGGAATCGACCGTGCGCGCCGCGCAGGTGACTGCTGGAGAAGCGCAGATCGCCCGCTTCCTGGCGCCCGAGGATTGCGCGACTGAACCAGTTTGCAAGGAGTCACCCAGCGTAGAAACCGTCTTCCTGCGCCTCGATACGATGCATCCGGTGATGAGCGACATCCGGATTCGCGAGGCGATTGGCCTGGCAGTCGACAAGGAGAGCCTGGTCGAGCAGATCTTCGGCGGCGGCGACGTGGCGACGCAGCTCGTCTCCCAATCCGCTACCGGATACAACCCCGACATCACGGCGATCGGCTACGACATGGACCGCGCCAAGGAGCTGGTGGCCGAGGCAGCCGCTGACGGGGTGCCGGTCGACATGGAGATCACGGTAGCGGTGCGGCGAGGCGCCTATCCGCGTAACGAGGAGCTGGGCGAGTACGTCGCCAATCAGCTCAACGAGATCGGCCTGAACGCGAAGACCGAGGTGATCGAGCATGCCGCGTACCAGGAACAGTACGTCATGAACTATGACGAGATTCCGGTCGAACGCGGCTGGATCGGCACCCTCTCGCACGGCAACGAGATGATGGACGTCAGCCAGACCTTCTCCGGCTACTACCGCTGCGACGGCGGCGTCTCGACATTCTGCGATCCCGAAATCGACGCATCGACCGACGAATCATCGATCGTCACCGGCGAAGGTCGGGCCGATGCACTGGCCGAGACGACGGCTGCCTATATGGCGCAAATCCCGGTGATCCCTATCGTCCACTTGCCGCTCTTCTACGGCCTGGCCGCCAATCTCAACTGGACGCCGCGCCTGGACGGTTTCATGCTGGTGAAGGAGATGTCGTACTCCGGGTGATGGGTGTCAGGGTCACAGGGTGACTGGAAGGACGAATGATGCGCTCGTCTGCCTGACACCCTGACATCCCGACACCTTATCACCCTCAACAGAGGAGTTCGCCGCCATAGGCTCTTACCTCCTTCGCCGGCTCATTCACTCGATTTTCGTGCTGCTTGGCCTGGTCGTGGTCGTGTTCTTCATGACCCACCTCGTCGGCGATCCCGCGAGCCTGATGCTTCGCCCCGAGGCGACGGAAGAGCAGCGCCAGCTCGTCCGCGAGCGCCTTGGCCTCAATGATCCAATCCTGGTGCAGTTCGCGCGCTTTTTCACCGGCGTGCTGCGCGGCGACTTTGGCGATTCGATCTGGCAGCGCGTGCCGGCCCTCCCGGTCGTCCTGGAGCGCGTGCCCGCAACACTCTATCTGGCCAGCGTTACGCTGCTGTTGGCCGTGCCGATATCGATCCTGCTCGGCATCGTCTCCGCGATTCGGCCGGGGTCGTTCGTCGATCGTGCCGTCACCGTCGTCTCGCTCGGCGGCGTCTCAACCGCCGACTTCTGGCTCGGCCTGATGCTGATCCTCCTCTTTGCCGTTCGCCTCGGCTGGCTGCCAACGTCGGGCTATGGTGGATTGCAGTACGTCCTCCTCCCTGCCCTCGCCCTCGCGTTTCGTCCACTCGGCCGCATCAGCCAGGTGGTGCGCAGCGCCATGCTCGACCAGTTCAGCCTGCCCTACGTCACCACGGCCCGGTCGAAAGGGCTGACGGAACGGGTGGTCGTCTATCTGCACACCCTGAAAAACGCCGCCATCCCAATTGCCACGCTCGTTGGCGATGAGGCCGCCTCGCTCCTCAACGGCGCGGTGGTCATTGAGACCGTCTTCGGTTGGCCCGGGGTGGGCATCCTCCTGATTCAGGCGATCGAGCGGCGCGATCTGCCGCTCATCGAGGCCTCGGTGATGGTCATCGCCGTGATGATCGTCACTGTCAATCTTCTGGTCGATCTTACCTACTCATATCTGGACCCGCGAGTGCGCTACGGATGAGCGCCATGGGCGACGTCATCTCCACCGCAACCCAGGGAGCCACTATTCCAGGCGACATCACGGTCACGACGCCGGTGAGCGCCTGGAAGATGTATGGCGGTGCGCTCCTGCGAGACAAGCTGACCTTTGTCGCCGTCCTCTTCCTCGTGATCCTGGCGATTGCCGCGGTCTTCGCGCCGTGGGTGGCGCCTTTCGATCCCAACGACCAGAGTCTCTTCATGCGAAACATGCCGGAGGATGGCGGAAGCATCCCCCACCTCCTTGGCACCGATGCCCTCGGCCGCGACGAGCTCAGCCGGCTGATCTTCGGCGGGCGCGTCTCCCTGGCCGTCGGCCTGGTCAGCGTGCTGGTGTCTGGTTCCATTGGCACCATGCTCGGGCTGCTGGCGGGGTTTTATCGCGGCCGCGTCGATGACGTCATCATGCGCCTGGTCGACATCCAGATGGGCTTCCCCTCACTGCTCCTTGCACTTTTTGTCCTGTATGTCATTGGTGGAGGCGTCCTCAACGTCATTCTCATTCTGGCGGTCACCCGCTGGATGGTCTACGCGCGGGTCACGCGCGGGCTCGTGCTTTCCTACCGAGAGAATGTCTTTATCGAAGCGGCGAAGGCCACCGGCTGCACCGACCGCCAGATCATCGGCCGCCATTTACTGCCGAATCTCCTGTCGCCTATCGTCGTGCTGGGGACCCTGGAGGTCGCCTACATGATTCTGACCGAGGCGGCCCTCAGCTTCCTCGGGCTCGGCATTCAGCCTCCCCAATCGTCGTGGGGGTTGATGCTCTCGCAAGGGCGACAGTACGTCACCACCGCCTGGTGGCTCGTCACCTTCCCGGGGCTGGCCATTCTGCTGTCCGCGCTCTCCCTCAACCTGGTGGCGACCTGGGCGCGTTCGGTCACTGATCCGGCGCAACGCTGGCGCTATTTCCGCGGGAGGGCTATCTGAGCGTATGGCGATTCCCGCGGGCAACATCGCGAGCGTCTCCTGGCCCGACCACCTCGTCTTTGGCGACGGTGACGGCAGGCTTGCGACCACTGATGCCCTGGCGCGGCGGATGGACCGTTGGCAGGAGGAGCTTGGCGCGGTCACGTTGCATTGGCGCGAGGTGCGCACGCGAAGCAGGCAGGCGCGCACCTATGCCTCGCCTGGGAACCCGCGCACGCACGAGCACGCCATTCGCGCCATCAATTGGGACGATTTCGCCGTCGTGCCGCGCCTGGCGCATGAGCGCGGATTGCGGGCCGAGCTCTACATCTCCGTGCTGGACGAAGGCAAACCACTCCCCCCGAAACGGGAGCGCGAGCGGAGTTTTCACAACGCAATGCATGGCCAGCATGTCACCTGGCAAACCTCGTTCAGCCGCGAAAACCCTCAATTCACCGTCACCGACCGCGCGGGCGAACATCGCCAATGGGGCGTCCTGTGCTACGCCTACCCCGAGGTTCGCCAGCATCTTCTGCGGCGCATTCTGACGTATGTCGAGGGGTACGACTGGGACGGCGTTTTCCTCTGCCTGCGCACGCAGGCACGGCCCGCGGCCTTCGCCGATCAGTTCGGCTTCAACCCGCCGGTTCGCCAGGCCATGCTGGAACGGCATGGCGTCGACATTCTGCAGGACGACTTCGATCTGGATCATTGGCGCGCGCTGAATGGGGAGATGTTCACGGCCTTCTTGCGAGAGCTGCGCCCAGCGCTTCAGCATCGCGGAATTGGCCTGTCGGTCGGCGTGCCGCGCGGTGACATCATCGGTCCTCCTGTTGGCAACTGGCCGATCGCGTGGCGGGATTGGGCGCGGGAAGGGCTGATCGATTCGCTCGTCGTCGACCAGAACTCGTCGCAATGCCCGTCGATGTGGCACCAGCTCTGGCCGATGCATCGCGGATATGGCTATCTGCAGAATCCGTTGAGCGATCTGCGCATCCCTGCATTGGAGACGATGCTCGACACCGGCTACGGCGAGATGACTGTCAGCACGGGAACACGCTGCTTTGTAGCCCGCCAGTGGCATCCGCGTTCGGACGATACGGAAACTCGGCTAAGCGCGCATCCGGCCGTGAGCGGGCTGGTCTTCAGCACGTTTCGCCATGACAATCCGGGCGCCATCGCGCGCGGTGATTTTCGCGCGTGAGCCGCGACGTCGATTGTGACGCCGCGCCGGTGTCGACGCGTCTTTCCGCCATGTGCCCTACACGGCAATTTGGCTCGCGCGAACGTTGGACCGCAAGCAGGAGAGCCGAGTGAACATTGTTGATATCCGGCAAGCAACTGTACCCATCTCGTCGACCATCAAGAACGCCTACATCGATTTCAGCAAGATGGACGTTTCGGTCGTGGCGATCGTGACCGATGCGGTACGGGACGGGCGCCAGGTGGTTGGCTACGGATTCAACTCGAATGGCCGCTACGCCCCGCGCGGACTTCTGCACGACCGGTTCATTCCGCGCCTGTTGGAAGCCGAACCTCGCTCGTTGCTGACCGATGACGGGGAGAACCTCGACCCGCACCGCATCTGGGCCAGGCTGATGACCGGCGAGAAGCCTGGCGGCCACGGCGAGCGCTCGGTGGCGGTCGGGGTCATCGACATGGCCGTCTGGGACGCGGTCGCCAAGATCGAAGGGAAGCCGCTCTACCGGGTGCTCGCCGACCGCTTCCGCAACGGCGAGGTGGACGAGACGGTCTGGGTCTATGCCGCCGGCGGCTACTACCAGCCCGGCAAGGACCTGGGCGCGTTGCAGGACGAGATGCGCGGCTACCTCGACATGGGTTATGACACGGTGAAGATGAAGATCGGCGGCGCGCCGCTCGACGAGGACCTCCGCCGCATCGAAGCGGTCCTGGAGGTGGTCGGGGGTGACGGCAGCCGGCTGGCCGTCGATGCCAACGGCCGCTTTGATCTGGACGAGGCCGTGGCCTATGCCAACGCGCTGGCCCCGTACGCCCTGCGCTGGTACGAGGAAGCGGGCGATCCCCTCGACTACGACTTGCAGGCCAGGCTCGGCGAGATCTACCCGCACACCATGGCCACTGGCGAGAACCTCTTCTCGATGCAGGATGCGCGCAATCTGCTGCGCTACGGCGGGATGCGCCCGGAGAAAGATGTGCTCCAGTTCGACTGTGCCCTCTCCTACGGGCTGGTCGAATACCTTCGCACCCTTGAGATGATGATGGAGTTGGGTTGGTCGTGGCGCACGGTCGTGCCGCACGGCGGCCACCAGCTTTCTCTCAACATGGCCGCTGGGCTTGGCTTGGGTGGCAACGAGTCGTACCCCGGCATCTTCCAGCCCTTCGGCGGTTTTGCCGATGGCATCCCGGTTGTCGATGGCTATGTGCGGTTGCCCGATTCGCCCGGCATCGGCTTCGAGGAGAAGGCGCCGCTCTACGCGGTGATGCGCGAGCTGGCTCCATAGCCTGAACCGGTCAGTCAACCAGCCGCAACTTTGCCGGGGTAGGGTCGATCGCCACCAGCAGCGGCCGGGTCATGTGCGGGAAGGAAACGATCGCCTGTCCAGGAGCCAGACCGGGCAGCCGGTTCCAGAGACTCTCGTCGATGCCGCTCACCCGCCGTTTGAGCGTGCTGACCACCTGCGGGTCGGTGATCTTGTGCAGCACGTACGAGTTGACCAGCCCGAAAAGCTGGGCCGGCAAGTGTTGCGGCAACTGGGTGACGAAGACCAGACCCAACCAGCGCTTGCGCCCCCGCTTGGCAATCCGCGCCACTTGCTGGAAGAGGATCGGCATCGTGTCAATGCGCTCGGAGCTGAGGAACTCGTGCGCCTCCTCGATGATGAGCAGCACACGGGTTGGCCGGGTGGCAGCGGTTCCCGCCCGAGAGGCCCGCTCAAAGTCCTGAAACGCGTTGTCCTGTGTTTCCTGGAGTCCTTGCAGCAAATCAGCGATGACGATGTTCGTCAATTCCGACGCGCCAAAGTCAGAAAGATCGACAATCGACACCACGCCCGGAATGAGCAGGTTCTTGTAATTGAGCGGGCGCTGCCCCGTTGTGGGATCAAAGACGCCGATGCGGTCCAGTCGCCAGAGCCGTGAAAGCAATGTCAGCCAGGAAATGGCGTTCTTCTGGATTTGCGCCGATTGAATAAGGCGCTCAATGACCTGCCTCGCCTCATCTGATTGAAACGCGGGCACACGCGGCTCGATGGGAGCCTTTTCGATCGTGTTGTGACACGCGGAGACGATGTCGATCATCATGCGCAACGTGAGCCGCGGGTAGCCCCGCTCGAACTCATCCAGCTCGATGGCAAGTTGCTCTTGCTCCCGGTTTTTCTTTTCCGGGAATATGCCCAGTTCAC
>CAYSXO010000014.1:2926-20362 GCA_964434995.1 uncultured Sphaerobacteraceae bacterium | reverse complement strand
GAAGAACGCCCTTCGCGATGTCATAGGCTTTCAGAAATCGTTCCTTCTGCGGGTCGGTCATCTCCAGAATCTCGGCGACAGAGTGGGGAGACATGCGCGCAAACTGGAGTGAGAATTCGCTGAGATTCGGATGATCGGGATTGGCCGTGTCGCGGCCAACCAGGTGGTAGAGCCGCGTCCGCTTGGGGTCCAGTCCTCCCGGTTCCAGCCCTCGTCGCTCCAGGCTCGCCACCATGCTCGCGTCGGCGGCCGGCTCGTGCATGAAGGTGTACTCGCCTTCCACATCGAGCACGACCACCGCCATCCCCGCTAACTGCGCCTGCTGAATCAGGCGGGAAATGGTGGTCGATTTGCCGCCGCCGGTCGTCCCCAATACCGCCGTATGGCGGGGAAGGATCGACTTCTGGTCCGAGGGCACGCCAACGGCCACATGCTCGTGGCCGACAACGAGCCCAAGCCGAATGTCGCCCTCGGTCTTGAGCACCCCCGCCGTTTCCTCATCGCTGAGCGCAAAGACCGGGCTATTCGGAAGCGGCCGCAGGCGTGGCGGGACCAGTGCACCGCTATCAAGCTCTTCGCCCAGGAGTGACACCTGGACACGGCCGTGGTACGGCGGCAGGAAGATGCCGCCGCGCGTGGCGACAGTGACGAGCATGTGCGAGTCGCCGCGCAGGCTGTCCGGCTCGGCGAATGGCCCGGCCGAAACGATCCCCAGGTACACCCGTCCATCCGTGCTCTTGATGCGAACCAGCGACTGCGACGGAGCGGCCTGCATCGACTCCCGCGGCAGGAGCACGGTCAGCGAATGGTCCTCGCTGTTCGGCAGGTCGAACATCGTCGCCCCCACCGCGCCCACCCGTTCCGGATCGGGCAGCAATTCGCCGCCAGCCGCGCCGATGTCCGCATCGAGGCGCATCAGGAAATCACCCCGTGGGACGACCCGATCGACAAGCCTGGCGCCGTCGATTGCGACGGCTGATTGAACGTCGGAAGGCTGCTTCATCGCGGAGTGAACCTCTTCGCTAGAGTGAACGGGTTGCGCGCTCGCTCAGATAGCGCCAGGGCGCGTTGGCGCCGACATATGCCGAGGCAATGGGGCCAGCGAGGGTTTCCTTTCCAAAGACAGCGCGGCAGACGCTGTCGGCCAGGTCAATCAGCAGGGGAAAACCGCGATGCGCCTGCAGCATGCTGTCGGCGATGGCAATGTGGGCCGCGATGTCGACGTGGTCGCGATGGGCGTAGAACATCTGTGGAGGCGCCAGGTGGGTGGCGCGATAAACACCATAGACCACCTTCGGCGACACCTCGTCCCGAAACCGCCTGATCCACTGCGCGGCCGAGAGCACTTCACCATCCCATCGGCTATCAACGCCGGCCCAACCAATGTAATGGCCATCTTCGATAGTTCTGTGGATGCGTTCGCGAAGCGTGCCGACAACCGCATATTCGAACGGACGCAGCGCCTGGCCAATCGTCAGCAGCACCCTATCACTCGGCTCGCTGGCGACGAAAACAAACTTCTGGTGCTGCTCGATCAGCTCGCGGATGATCTTGGTACCCTCGATCATGAGGTCGAGGCTGCCCGAGCCGGTGAGCAACTCATACGGCGCGGGGCTGCCATGGCCCATGCGCCAGACGGCATTCGAACGGCGCAGCAAAATGGCCCGCTCGCCATAGGCCATGATGCCGCGCCGGGCCAGCTCCGACAGGGTATCGCGTCGGCTCGACTGGTTCAGGCCGCTCCGGCGCTCGCGCCGTTCGAGGAGATCGACCATCTCCTGCACAGGATCATCTCCCGCGGCCCGGAGATCGCGCCGGAAGAGCCGTTGCGCCCAGGCGCCCTGGTCGCCCTGATACGAAATGAGGCTGATGCCGATTTGCAGAACGGTCAGCGGAATCGTATCGTGCGAGAGTTGCGTGCCATCGCACGCCTCAACGCCACCATTGAACAGCAGCCCGTTGTGTACGCGCTCCAGATGCTCGAGCGTCGCCTCGAAGACGCCTCCCTCGGCGGGCGCGCCAGGATACACCCCGAGCAACGGAAAGACTCTGCGCCGAATCTCGCCACGGACCTGATCCTCCTGGGCGATGGCCTCCTGCACCTCTTCCGCGATTCGGCCATAGATGGTGGCCAGATTTTCGCCTGTTGACCAGGTTTCGAGATCGAGTGTCCGCGCGATCGACTCGCCGAAGCCTGCCTGGAACTCGTCAGTGCTGACCTGGGATGCGACGAGCGAGCCGTTCGGCAACGGAACAAGATCATCGATCTCATGCACGCCGTCCATCACGACATCCCCGGACGATGCTGGGACTCACCCTGAACGGCGTGGGCAGATTTCACCCGCCGGAGGTGCTGCAGAAGCGGCGAGCGCGGCGCCGCGTCGGGGCAGAGGTCACTGGCATATCGGCCCGCGATCGCCGCCGGCAGCCCAAAGGCTTCCCTCAGGAGAGACGCGACCGCCGGCCTGTCCCACGTGAGCTCCGCTGTATCGATCTGGCCGACCACGGTATCCCATGGCGCGAGTAGCTCGATCGCCAGCGCGTCGGCCATTCTTTCGGCATGGTCGACTGCATGCAACCGAACATCGTCCTCCTTTCGTCCCATGAGATGAACGTGACGATAGACCGGGGAGCCGGACAGCACGGCGATCGCCCGCTCGGCTGGCCGCGCTGGCCGCAGGCCATCGAACACGTCCAGAATCGCTTCGCCGTGGGACGCAACCGCCGCGCGTCGGGGAGCGAGGTAGTCGCGCAGAAAGTGGGCAAGCTCGTGGGCGATCGAAAAGCGTTGCTCGTCCTCGGGATCGTTTCCATCTACGAATATGAAGCCGTGGCCCGATTGCGCCACGAGGCAGGCGCGCAGGGGCCGATTTTGCTCACCGATGTCGAGCGGCAGGTCCATCCGCCGCAACCACTCCTCGGCACTGGCGATGTGCAACGCGGACGGCATGACAATCGTGATTGGATGGACGCGCGCCACCGCGCGCCGAATGTCCCGCGGATACGTGCCCGCTACGCCCGCGGCTTTCCAGAATGACTCGGCGGCTTCGACGACCGCGAGTGGCGGGCTCACGGCTCGTCCTCGCCTTCCCCCTCGCCAGCGTCGTAGGGGTGATCGGCAGGTCGGTCTCTGGCGGCCATGAGAGACCCACTGCCGGCGTCCACCTGCTTCAGCGCCTGCACGGCGTCGGCAAGCCGCACCGCGTCGGCAACGACCCCGCCGTTGATCTGAAACGCATCAGCAATACGGTCAACATCGCGCTGGAAGACGTCTGCCGTGGGACGCGGCCGCCGGCAGAGCCGGATGGCCGCGAGTTGAGCGGGCTCGCAACCCAGCCGTTTCGCGAGATCCTCATCATTGAGCGCCTCGGCGCGAGCATAGATCGCCAGAGCATGCGCGAGGAAAAGTGGGCGGTCTGAGACTCGTCGCGCGAGCGCTGCGGCTCGGTCGCTCACAACGTGTCTCGCCGGCGCTGCATGCGGCGCTTGATGCGGTCCTTTGCCCGCTTCACCGCGCGGCGCTGGTCGATCTCCGGCAGCTCCGTGATGCCGAGAATGCGCGCGTATTCGGATGTTCGCCGCTCGCCCTTGAGCATCAAGGCCAACACGCATTGCTCTTCTCGCGTGAACGAGTGCTCGACCTCAGGTGCAACCACTCGCGTCAGCAACTCGCGTTCGTCGTTCTCGCGCTCGACGATCGTCGCGGGATCGGTCCCTTCCTGATAACTATTCCGACCGAAATCCGAAAGTTCGATTTCTTCGAGGTACTCAATCCGGGAATGGAGTCTGCGCTCCCGATCCAGCGCATTCTTCAGGTCGCCCCGCGCGGACATCTTGAGATAGGCTCCAAGGCGCCCTCTATCCGGGTCGTAAGAATCTGGATCTTCGATCAGCGTAAGGATCGCATCTTCGGCGGCTTGCTCACAGAGATGCGGATCGACGTGTGGGTTGCCGCGCAGCAACCCCACGGCAAGCGGTTCGAGAAACGCCATCGCCAGTTCTGACGACGCCACGGGGTCACCCTGACACAACCGCGCATGAATTTCGCGGGCTTCTTCGTCGGTCGGCCAGGGGAACCCCGGAGCCATCTGCCATTCTCCAGTCATCGGCGGAATGTGAGCACGATTTCCGTCCGCATGCGGTGCGGCTGGCT
Organism: uncultured Sphaerobacteraceae bacterium; assembly: GCA_964434995.1. Lineage (GTDB taxonomy): Bacteria > Chloroflexota > Chloroflexia > Thermomicrobiales > UBA6265 > JACCXM01. Next base: position 16,209 of record CAYSXO010000014.1, on the reverse strand, counting down.
CAGGGGCACACTCGCGTTCGGCGGCGGCATATAGCGGCGCGCCGGGGGAAGGTCGCGTTCTATGCGCTCCGTGAGCGTGAGTCCGACCGCCTGTGCCGCGGCGGTGAGCGTGGCGGCGTTGTCGATCGGGACGCCGCGCAGGCGGGAATTGCCTACCACCAGCGTGGCGGCGGCGCCGCGCTTCAGAACTCGGCAAACCTCCTGCAGCAGGGAGAACTGATCGATCAGATAGCGGTCGACGATGCCGCGCACGCGCGCCGGAAGAGCATCGATCGGCCCCAGGGCCGGCGTCAGGAGGCCCAACGCGCGGCGGTCCGCGGAACGCTCGGGCGCCCGCTCAGCTCCAACGCTCCCGGCGCGGATCTCCCGCAGCTCGCGGAGTCGATATCCGAGCCAGACCAGCGCAAGACGATGACCCCGCAGATAGTCAATGGCATTTAGGTAGGGTGGCGAGGTGATGATGGCGTCAATCGACGCATCACCCACGACATGCATCTGTCGCGCATCTCCGAACGTGACCGTCGCGTCGGGCGCGTTCTGCTCGATGCTGATGAGCCGGGGAGCTATCGTCTCGACCGACCGGAGAAATGCGGGGAGCACGTCGAATCCATTGGTGAGCCCGACGCGATGGGGTCGGCTGTGTGAGACATCGCGCGCCAACGATGCCCCACGGTCCTTGGTGATGATGATGCGACTGAGGGCGACGCGCAGGGCATCGCCAATCTGCCCATCCTCGTCCCGCAGGACCGCGCTGAGCCGCCGCAGGTCGCGCTGTTGTGGCGGCGCAAACCAGTAGTCGATGAAGTCCGCGGTCTCGCGGTCCTCATCGACCCAGGGTAACCAGACATCCCGAGCTTGCAGGTTCACGCGTTCAACGATGGCGCTGGCGCGCTGGCGCAGGCCATCCCTATCGATCGGCGTGGTCCAGACGCGGGTCATCAGCACGGCGAGGGGATCGACGTCGAATCCGATCGCGCGCAGCCCGGCATCAACGGCCGCTCGCGGCACTGTTCCGGAACCGGCCATGGGGTCGAGCACGACAGCGGAAGAAGGTAGCTGCCCGCATCGCGCCAATGCGATTTCGGGCGCCATTCGCGCGGGGAATGGATGTATGGGACGCGAGACCATCGGTGTCCTGACCCCAAGTCATGTGTGACATTGCCGCGCACGTGGCAGGCAATCCACGTGGCAGTCCCTTGCAAGCGCGGTGCAATAGTCGAGTCATCCTCACTATATCGTGCCAGGACAGACCTGACAATTCGTAATATCGAGAAATCGCGATTGTTCCAATTCCGGATCTATCGGGCCGTGACGGTTGTCTCATGGGCACGAGGTTCCCCTCGGCTCCCAGGGGCAGGAAGAGCGTCCGGCGCCTGCACGCATGCGATCGTGCAGGTGAGTGACAGGGATCGCGCCAGTGAGTACCTTCCCCCTTTCAGCGCCGCAACTCCCGCACGCGACCCTCGGAGGGCCGAACCATGAACGCGGATGACGTCTTTCGCTATGGGCATCAGACCGTTCTCGACTGCGTGAACCGACTCCCGGCCAAGAGCTGGGACACACCCGGCGTTTGTGGAGTCTGGTCGGCGAAGGATGTGATCGCACATCTGGCGTCGTATGAATTGGCGACCGGCGACGTCTTCGCGGGCATCCTGGGTGAGGAAGCGGGCGCGACGCTTGACACGATGCTCTCTGAAGGGGCTGACTTCAACGACGCCCAGGTCGCCGCGCGCCGCCATCTCACGACAGTCGAGGCGCTCGATGAGTATCGCGCCGCATACGAGCGGGCCGCGGCGCTCCTGGCCCGGATCCCGGCCGAGCAGCGCCGGACGAACGGCATACTCCCCTGGTACGGTGCGGAGTATGATCTGGAGGATGTCATCGCGTACATGTCGTATGGCCACAAGCGGGAGCACAGCGCGCAGATCGCCGAGTTCTGCTATCGCCTGACCGAGAGCGCCTGAGCCACGAAGCGGCGCGCCCCCTACGCGCCTCCGGCCACACCCAGCCAGCCTCGGCGGTTCCTGCACGCGAGCCGAGCCGCCGAGTACCCTTGCGTCAATGAGCACCTTGCTTCGCGCGCTCCCGAATTCGCTCTGGTGGGTCACGGTCTTCTTCGCCGTGCTCGCCTTCTTCACGCAGGTCGCGATCATGGTTGGGCGGAGCGGCGCGGTCGCCTTCTGGATGCTCCTGGTCGAGTTCATCGTCACCATTGGCATCCTGGCGGTGCCGATCGGGCTCGCCTGGCGAGGCAAGCAGCAACATTCGATCGGCTACGCTATCGGCGCCCTCGTCGTTCTGCTCGGCTTCGCGAGGATCTTCTTCTTTTAGGGCTATCGGCTATCGGCTGTTGGCCTTTGGCTCCGTTGTTCTCCCTATCACCCTGTCACCCTGTCACCCCAAAACCCTGTCCAATGCCAAGCAAGCGCGCGGCGAGCGCGAAGAGGACAGCGTTCGCCAGGTAGGCGATGAAGGTCGCCGCCATCGCGTGCCGCTCGTTCGTCCCCAGTCCGATGCGGACGGCGGTATAGGCGGTGATAAGGCTCCAGATCGAGGCGGCCATCAGCACCAGCCAGCCGATGCCCGGAATGAAGCCCAGCACATTAAGCAAACCGGGCGCGGTGGCAAACCCCGAAAGTCGAAGCAGCGCGTTGAAGTCAGGCGGCGCCCAGCTCGGCGCGAACCAGCGCCGGCCCAGCCACCAGACCAGTCCCGCAAACAGGACCCATGCCACGATGGCCAGCACGACGCCGCCGATCGCACTCGTCACGCCGCGTGGCGCAAAGAACGCCACCCAGACATTCGTCGCCAGCGCCGAGATGATCACCACCGCTGCCGACTGACCCATGGCCCCTGGATCGCGCTTGATCGCGTCATAGACGCGCGGGTCGAGCCTGAGGACGCCAGCGACGCGGTCAAGAAACGTCGCCCGATCCAGCGGGCCAATGCGCCGCATCGGCGGCGGGCGGTTCATGGGCTAGAAGACCCCGCGCACCATCGACCCCATGGCGCCGAAGAGCGCCGAACCAATCCCGAAAACCGCGCTCAGGATGATGTCGACGATGACAATGCCGATCAACGCGACGATGCCCGTGGCCACCGCGCGTCCAGTGTCGAACTCAAAGGCTTCCTTCAGGGCCACGATTGCCGCCGCGATGAACCAGAAGAAAACGACCACGCCCACGATCCAGCCGAGGACAGGGATAACGCCCAGCACCAGAAAGAACTTTGGCGCCTGGGCAAATCCAACGGTGCGCAGCACCTGGCCCGGCGTCACTGACGTACGCTCGTGGGAGAAGAGCGCCGCGCCAACGAAATAGGCCACGAAGGAGAAAATGATCCATTGCAGCACCGACGAGATGATGACGCCCAGCGTGTTCTGCACGATGTCCCGGCTCAGCACGGCGCCGATGCCCGCCGCCAGCGCGGCGAGAATCACCGTCAGAATCGCCTGCCCGTTGGCTTCGGTATCCTGCTCGACTTCTCGGTACGTGCGCTGGTCGAGCATCAGCGCCCCGCGAACGCGGTCGCCATACGACGATCTCGGACCAATCATCGTTGGATGCACGAACTCCTCCTCTCCTGAGGCGCCTCTCGGTCAGCTTGCGGCGAGCGCGAACACCACGGTGATGAACGCCAGGGCCAACACGATGACAAGGATGACCAGAAACGCCGCGATTTCGATGGCGATCGCCTTCCAGATGCCGATGCCGAACGCCACGCGCAGAGCCATGATGCCGGTGACGAACGCCCAGAGCGTCCCGGCCAGGGCCAGGAGTGGTCCAACAATCGGAATCGGCGTGAAAAACGATGCTAGCGAGGGCGCGTAGCCCCAGCCAACCAGCCGCCGCATCTCAGTGGAACTGACCTTGGTTCGGTTGGCGGTGACCCGGTTGCCAATGGCGCCGAGCACCCACGAGGAGACGACCCAACTGATGACGCCGCCGGCCATGCCGACGACCAGCGCCGCGATCTGCTTCTCCGTGGTATCGAATGTCATCATGGCGGCGATCGGGCCGATAGCGTCGGCGACGTCGTCTGACATGTCCGGGGTCACGAGCAGCAATGGCGTGGTGACGAGTGCGATGCCATTCGCCAGCCCCAGGAAGAGCACGATCAGGAGCGCCTGCGTCGATGCGCCAGGATCACGCTGCAGCGCCTCGTAGGTGGCCCGTCTCAGGGTGATGACCCCGGACAACCGGTCGAGAATCGATTCATTCATTGCGGAAATCATTGATGTCCGTTTCATCTCCACCCATAAACGTGACCTTACCCTCGGACATCGGGAGTGTACTGGCCCATGCCGCCAAGCGTCCGAAATATGAATCATCACCTCGCGTCGCGCTGGGACTCATCCCGACAGCGACGCCGTAAACGATTGATCCAGGACGTCTATGGCATCGTCGACGTCGCGCTCGCTGACGATCAGCGGCGGGCAGATGCGAATCACGTTGCCGTGGAGCCCGCCCCGGCCAACGATCAGGCCGCGCCGCTTCGCTTCATTCTGCACCGCGCTCAGGACGTCAGGCGCGGGCGTCTTTGTGGCGCGGTCGCGCACCAGCTCCAGCGCGATCATCAGCCCCATGCCGCGCACGTCACCGATCGCCTCGTAGCGCTCCTGCAGCTCGCGCAGCCGGCCCAACAGGTAGCCGCCGACCCGGCGCGCGTTTTCGCGCAAGTTGTGGGTGGCGATGTAGTTCAGGTTGGCCAGCGCGGCAGTCGTGGCAATCGGGTTTCCGCCGAAGGTGGAAAGCGAGAGGGAGCGAATGGACGCTGCCAGCTCGTCGGTGGCGATCACTCCCCCAATGGGGATGCCGTTCGCCAGACCTTTGGCGAAGACGACCACATCCGGCTCGACGCTGTAGGCCTGGAATCCCCAGTCAGCCACGCCCACTCGGCCCCAGGCGGTCTGCACTTCGTCGCTGATGAACGGGATGCCGTAGCGGTCAAGAATCGCCTTGACTTGCACGAAGTACTCCGGCGGCGGCGTAATGAACCCGCCGACCCCCTGAATTGGCTCGGCGACAAATGCCGCTGGCCGGCCACTGGTGGTGGTGCGGATGACCGCTTCGACATCGCGAGCGCAGAGCAGATCGCAACCTGGATACGTCTTCTCCCACGGGCAGCGATAGCAGTAGGGATTCCCGACATAGTGAACGTGTAACGGCGAGAGGGTGCTGGCTCGCCAGGGAGTCTGCGAGGCGTTCGTCGTGGCGAACGACCGCCCGTGATAGGAATGGCGCAATGCAATCAACTCATTCGAGTTGCTCACAAGCGTGGTGATAAGAAAGGCAGCTTCATTTGCCTCCGTTCCACTGTTGGTGAAGAACACCTTGTTCAGGTGAGGCGGCGTCATGGCCCGCAGCCGTTCGGCAAGTTCGATCTGTGAGCGGATGAGAAAGAGCGTGCTGCTGTGCGCAATGCGGTCGAGCTGCTCCTTGATCGGCTCATTGATCTCTGGAATGGCATGGCCCGAGGAGACCGTGGCAATGCCCCCGAAGAAGTCGAGATACGCTCTCCCGGCCCCGTCGTAGACGAACTGCCCCTCGCCGCGCCGCAACTCGATCGGCTCATCGTAGAAGAGCCCCACGCTCGGAAAGAGACTCTCTCGATGGCGAAACGCGAGTTCGCGGGCATCGTCTGGCCAAGCCTCGCCCAGCGCCGCGCGATCCGTATTCAGACTGGACATGGCATCCTCCCGTGCATTGTGCAACAGACACCACGCTAGCGATGGCGGGATATTCACCTCATGCGCCGGCTGCCGGAAGGGCGTCTGCTCAGCGACACCCTAGCATCATTGGCATGACGGGGAAACACCACCCTCTGAAGGAGGCGAATCCGCACTGGAATACGGTCAGGGTTCCCTAAAATGATCTCGTGAGATCGTCAATTAGCCCGCTCGGCAAGCTATCGCGTTGTTGAAATATGCCGAGCCGGTCCATGCTGGCCCACGTCTCGGCAATGCGCCCGCCGGTAATGCGGTCGATGGAGATGCCAGGAATGGTTGCCGACCGGTCCGCGGCCGCGAGTGTGCCAGCCGCGGGCCAGATCGTGACGACTCGATCACCGGCAACAAAACGAACGTCGATTGACATACGCAACTCGCGGAAATCGGACCACGCATTGATATCGGCCTGTTCGTAGCAATCGAGAATCGGTTGCTCGTCGACTCCGGGCAGCGGCAATGGAGCGCGCCAGCGAGGGTGCTCCATATGATCCGGCGCGGTCAACTGGCCGAATTGCGAAATCGCGTTGATCGAATGCATGCATGAATCGGCGAACGAGGGCAAGGTTTTCTTCATCGATGGTAGCCAGGTCGATTGCTCCTCCGCTGATCATGAGTCAAGCCAGCGGCCTTGTCCTCCCGTTGTGCGGCGTGACGTGGCAAGGACGCTGCCGGGATGCATTGCCCCATAGCGGCTCATCAAGCGCGTCAAGGACGTCCCGGATCCTCTGACCTTCTCCACGTCCAATCGTCAGAGTCCAATCAGGCGTTCCCCCGCAATCTCCTCATCTCGGCGCCCGGCAAGCGGATGCAGTGCGGCCATGCCAGACCTCGTTCTTGTGTCGCAGGATGATGGCGAAGTGCTCGATGCCATGCACCGCACTTCCCTCGACCCGCGACGGATCGTCCGGGTCGTACCAGAGCATCTCGACCTCGACGCCATACGTCGCCTGGGAAACCGGAAACTCCGCCAGCCAGCCCTCCCCATGAAAGTAGCTCGCCAGGTTGTCCGCCGCATAATCGCGCGCGATCTCTCCACGCCGCACTACATGCCATGCTTCAGTGCGTTCATCTAAAGCCAGCACGGTTGCCCGCCAGCCGACGAACTGCCGGTCGATGCCATCGGTCCGGTCCCGCGCGAACATGACCGGCGGATTGATGCGCAGCCATGTCTCGCCGAGCGAGTCCTGGCCCGGCAGCACGACATCGCAGACCGCGCCGGGCGAGTCGTAGATGTCGGCCAGGCGATGCCGTCCGGTGTCGCCACGATGACCCAATTCGGTATCTGCCCCCGCGGCGGGAGGCCAGGCAGCGCCAGAGAGAACCGTAAGCAGGAACCAGGCGGCCAGAATCGTGCGCCAGAACGGAACGGCACGCTGGCGGGGCGTACAATGTCCGAAAGGCAACCGGTCACAGTGAGGACGGATTGCCAGCTTTCGCGAAACGCGCAGGGCGGAGGGACTCACGCATGACACTCCAGAACGCAATCGTTCGCCGTGGGCTCACGGCCGCCGCGATCGGTGGCCTCATTCTCGCTGGGACGACAGCCTCCGCGCTGGCCCAGGACAACTGGTGGGACGTCCTCGGAGACGACACCGTATCGAGCGACTATGGCGAAGCCGAGTCGCACCCGTCGTGGGAGGACGACAACACCTACGATTACAACTGCTCCGACTTTGCCTCCGGCGAAGAGGCGCAGCGGTTCTATGAAGAGTATGGCGGCGTCAACAACGACGTCTTCGGCCTCGATGCCGACGGCGATGGCATCGCCTGCGAATCGCTGGGTTGAGTGCCCGCGGCCAGACTGTGCCTGCCACCCTCGCATGCGGACCTCATGGTAAGGACCGCCAGGCATTAGTGGAATGAACGATCACCACCATGAACCGGCGCCAACCGTGGGAACCTATGGCAGCGATGCGGTGGCCGCGGCGGCCAATCCCGCGACGTGGGAAATCTGGCCCGCACCTACAGGCCACCGGGAAGTGCTCTATCAGCGATTTCCCGAGTTCACCTGTCTCTGCCCGCGCTCCGGGTACCCCGACTTCGCCACCGTCCATCTCGTGACTGTGCCGCGTGACAAGGTCCTCGAACTGAAGCACCTGAAGCTCTGGCTGAACAGTTTTCGCGAGCGGCCCATCTCCCACGAACTGGCCTCCGCCGAGATCGTCGACACCCTCGCGCGGACGCTCGGCCTGGCCTACATCTTCGTCCTGATGGAGTACACGCCGCGCGGCAACCTGATCACCATTCCGATGATCGAGCACCGCGACCCTGGGCTGGCCCATCTGGATGCGAACGAGCCGCTTGCCCTGGCGCTGGCCAATGCCGCCCGGGTGCGCGACCGCCTCATTGACCTCGCAATCGCCGCGCCGAACTGATTCCACCGTCCCTCTGGTTTTCATCCGGCGGGTCGCGGCCACCTCGCAAGGAGCAGCCATTCATGGACGCAATGACCGCCTCCACACTAGCCACAATCGAGCGGTTCAACACTGCCTTCAATGCGCACGACGTCGAGGCCGTCATGCGCCTGATGACGGACGATGTCATCTTTGAGAACACCTCACCCTCGCCTGATGGCGAGCGGTACGAAGGGCAGGAGGCCGTGCGCACCTTCTGGGAACAGTTCTTCTCCGGTTCACCGCGTGCGCATTTTGACGCTGAGGAGGTCTATGCGGCGGGCGACCGCTGCACGGTTCGCTGGCGCTATTCCTGGGGCGACGGCCACATTCGCGGTGTCGATTGCTTCCGGGTCCGCGATGGCAAAGTGGCCGAGAAGCTCTCGTACGTAAAGGGGTAGCGTCGAACGCCCCAACAAAGACTGTTCCGGGATGGCATCGTCCTGAGGGGCGATGCCATCATCATGCCGTTCCCTGAGAGGATGCTCCGATCGATGAGCCTAGGAACGACTGAAGCAGCGGCCCTGCCGCGCTGGAATCTCGACTCGCTTTTCTCCGGCCCGGAATCACCCGAGTTGCGCGCGGCGCTGAGCCAGGCCGCCCGCGAAATCACGGATCTCGCGGAGCTCTTTGCCATCCACCAGGTTGGCGCCGGCCAATGCGTGCCCGTGGAGCCTTCTGTGGCGGCCTTCGATTCAGAACTTCGTGGTTGCCGAAATGGGCCTCCCGCCCCTGCAGGCGCCGCCAGACGATGTGGCGGCTCCGGCTGGCTTCCCAATGACCCTCGCCGAAACGGCGAGCACCGCCCACGAGATCCTCGTGCATCGCGCGGCCAGAACCGATGCGGCGCCCGCGCAGGAAGCCGCGCTGATCGACAACTGGCTGCAGAGCCTCTCTGGCATGGAAGACGCCGTTGATCTCGCGGCGCCCGTTGGCATCGACTTGCGCGATCCCGCCTTCTGGCGCGCGGGCCTCGAGACCTTCCGCGCGGATCTCGCTCGTTTTGAGGCGCTGGTGGAGAATCTCACCGCGCGGTAAGAGCCGGTTCTAGTCACCAGTGGTCGAAATGCCACCACGCGGCAAGGCTCCCATTTGCATGCGTAGGGGCTACTGGGGAAGGTATGAGGTGAACGAGGCGTCGCGGCGACCGGCGGGCGACCTCACCCCCAGCCGCGACCCACCTCGTGGGCACCCCACCGTCGAGCCGGGAGAGGGGTGCATGCGAATAGCGCCACGTCCGCGGCGGCCAGGAACCCCTCTCCCAGTGCGCTCTGAGAGGGGGAGGTATGCCGGGGTCTCCGCGATCGCGGCGGGCACACGCCCCGCTCCCATCGCCATGGGAGAGGGGGTGGGGTGAGGGTTCGTCGCGGCAACGGCGCAGAATTTGCCAATACCTCCCCTCTCCCAGCGCACGGGGAGAGAGGCTGGGGTGAGGGCCAGCGCCGGCAGTCACGAGACTGCCGTGTGCTGCAGACTTCTCCCTGTTAGCCGGCTCGATGGAAGAGGGGCCGGGGGTGAGGGAACTCCCTACCCCAGCTTGCCGAGAATCTTCGTCACCTCATCGGCGCTGAAGGCGCGGAGCGTCTCCAGGTGAACCATGCCGGCGCTGGCGATGGCGACCGAAATCGCCGAAGCCGTCTCGTCGTCCGGCGCCTCCGTGATCGCGACCATGTCGTGGCGGCCCATGGTCCAGTAAAGCTGCTTCATCTCGCCGCCAAGACCGCGGATCAGCCCGCGCACCGCTTCGGAGCGCTCCACGGTGCCCTTCGCCGCGCGAACGCCTTCGGTTGTCCAGTTCCCGAGAACGACGTAGGTTGCCATGCTCTCCTCCGTTGTGTCGTCTCGCGCAAAACGCGGAACTGCCGGGATCGCCAGCGTGCGGGAGTAGCGGATTGACTGGTTTCCCGGACGATTCCGGTCCTCGTTGTACTCCTCGCGTCGGGCAGAGTCAATTCCCTGCGCTCGTGAGCGGAGTGATTGGGAGCCCGGCTCGGCGCTCGTCCAGCAGCCAATGGCCAACAACCAGGAGCCAACAGCAAAAAACCCCTCGTCCGGCAGGCCGGACGAGGGACCGAGGCTGAGAACGGGGACCGCTACGCCTTGCGGTTCCAGTTCGCGATATTCCAGTAGTTGTATTCAAAGTCGCTGGATGCCACGTTCGTCTCATGCAGCGTATTCGAAATGGCATGCTTCGACGCCGCGCGGTTGACGATCGGGATCACTCCGACTTCGTTGATGATGATGTCGTTGAGCTGGATGAACATCTCCGCCGCGCGGGCGATGTCGGTCTCCAGCCGTACCTGCTCGAAGATTTCGTCGTACTCGGCATTCTGGAAGCGGCTGTAGTTCTGGCCGTTCCAGTTGTTCGACGCCTGCGCGAGGTTCTCGCCGTCCGGCCCCGCGTACCAGCCGATCATGTAGGCGATCGGGATCGGCGTGGTGGCGTTGTTCGTATACATCTGCAGGTCGTTATAGAAGTGGTTGATGTTCTGGTCGTTCCCGGGCGACCCGTCGAAATAGACGGCGGCATCGACCTGACGCAGCTCCGTGCGGAAGCCGACCTCATCGAGCGCCTGCTTAATGATGGCCTGGGTCTTCTGGCGCACCGGGTTGATCGAGGTCACGTAGGTGATGTTCAGCTCCACGCCATCCTTGGCGCGGACGTCGCCCGACTGCGCCCAGCCGGCTTCATCCAGAATTTTCTTCGCCTCGTCGAGGTTGAACTCCCATGAGGTGTTCGGGGAGGTCATGGCCGCGATGCCGGTCAGGATGTTGGCCGTTGGCGGCTCACCGGGCTCGCCTGAATAGAGCTGGGTCGAGATAACATCGCGCTGGACCGCCAGGTTGAGTGCCTGTCGGACGGCCTTGTCGCCCATGGTCGGGTTGACCGTGCTCTTCTCGGCCCGTTGCCCGTCCACCTCCGTGGTAGGATCGGCGAACTGAATCTCGATGCGCTCGACCGAGGTGCCGGGAATGACTTCGACCGTCCCCTTGCCGCCCTTTTCCAGTTCGGCAAGGATGTCCGGCTCCACCTGCAGGTTCCAGGCGAAGTCATAATCCCCGGTCTGCAGCACCGCGCGCGCGGCAGAGGCCGCGTCGCCGCCGCCCTTCAGGTTGACTTTCGAGAAGAAGGGCTTGTTGGGATCGCGGTAGTTTTCGTTGATGATATAGATGGCCTGGTCGTTCGGGGTGAACGATTCAATCTTGTATGGCCCGGTGCCGACCGGATTGAGCAGGAAGGCATCGTGCGCGGCCTTCGCATCGTCGACATCGAGCACGTGCTTCGGATAGACGTAGCCCCAGGCGGAGCCAGCGTGCGGCTCGAACCAGTTGGCATTCGGTTCGGCGAAGAAGACCTGCACCGTCTGCGCGTCGACCGCTTCCATTGAATCGATGGCCGCGTAGACCCCGGCCGAGACGGAGGCGTTGGCGGGATCCATGACCCACTGCCAGGTGAAGACGACATCGTCGGCGGTTAGCGGCTCGCCATCGGCCCAGAGGACGCCATCGAGCAGCTTGTAGGTGACGCTCTTGAGATCCTCGCCCAAGAGGCCGTTCTCGACCGTCGGCACTTCCGTAATCAGGTTCGGAATCAGTGTGCCATCGGGCAGATAATGCATCACCGGCTCGACAACGAGCTGGCCGGCGAGATAATCCTTCTCACCGGTGGACACGTGCGGGCTGAGCATGCTTGGCGCCTGCCACTGGATCAGCTTCAGCTCGCCGCCCTCGCCGCGCGTGCGGCCATCCATCCCCTCGGCGGGTGCGCCGGCAACGCCCTGCGCGGCCACGCCCCAGCCGATGTGCCGGCCGGGCATGCCGCGAACCGTTTCGGCCCGGAGCACGAAGGAGATTATGGACATCGAAACGCCAAGCGCCAATGCTCGGAGCGTGAACTCTCGCCGGGTGATTTCGCCCGACTGCAGCGCCTGATGCAGCGCGGCGAATTTGCCTTGCGAGGCTGACTTGGTCATCGCGGGAACGCTCCTCTCCTGAACACCGCACCTACCGGTGCATTTCCATGTGTTTCCCCTCGGATAGCCCCATCGCCATCCAAGGCGTGCATTGTACCAAGGGGCTGTTGGCTATTGGCTGTTGGCTTGACGAATTGCTGGCGGCCGTCGTTGCGTCGAGGCGAATGATCCAGCGTCAGACTTGAGTCAACAGCCAACAGCCAACAGCCAACAGCCAATAGCCAGCAACCCGCTACCCCGTCACCACCAGCGTTGCTTCAGAGCCGGGGACTGCCGGATCGTACAGGCGATAGGTTCCGGGTGGGAGATCGAGCATGACGAGATCGGCCTGGCGGCCTACTGGAAGGGTAAGCAGGCCGACGGCGCGCCCCCTTTCATCTTCGAGGATGACCGTGTGTGGCAGGCGCCCTCGGTTTGCGCCATGGAGGGCAATGACGGGAGACGTGGCAATCTGGCTGCTGGCCGGGCTGGACCAGGCCAGGGGCTGCTCGTCGTCGGGCATGCTGAAGCCGGCCGTGAGGCGGTCTCCAAGCGGCGGCGGCAGCAGAGTCGTCTCTTCATCGAACCAGATGCGGCCCCGCGCGGCGACGACATGCCAGCGCGCGGCAACGGCCTGCCTGGTATCCCCCTGGCCGCGGCGGTAAGTGACGTCGACCACGCCCCGGCCATCGTTCCAGATGGCGACCGGCCCGACCTCCAGAATCTCCAGCGATCCCAGGCCGAGCCTGGCCAGGGCCTCCGCGCGCATCGTGGCGTCGGGCGCGGCGATCCCGAAGGCGGTTTCCAGGAAGCGCGGGGTCAGAAGCGCCTCTACCGCCGCCCACTGGCCCGCGTTCCAGCACACCTGCAACGTGTTTGCGGCTGCCTGAACCATGGCGTCGAGCGTGAAATCGGCTGTCGCTTCTCGATCGAGCGCGGGGATCGGCGTCGGCTCTGTCAGGCCAGACGCGGCCGTTGGCGTGGGCGACACCGGATAATGGTCGTTCGGCGAGGGCGCTGGGCAGGGTTGGGCCGCGGCACGGCTCCCCGCTCCCAGCACACTGGGAGCGGGGCCGGGGGTGAGGGCGCACGCCAGGATGACGAGAACCAGCGCGACGGTGGCCCGGCCCACCAAGCCGCTATCCGACGGTAAAGGCCGCCTCCATCCCGAAAGAGAGATGAGGCACGCCGTCCGCGTCCGGGAAGAGG
>CAYSXO010000014.1:0-2890 GCA_964434995.1 uncultured Sphaerobacteraceae bacterium | reverse complement strand
CGCGAACCGGAACCTCTCCAACAAAGGTGACCCCAGCGGGCAATTCGGGGCCGGTGGCGCGGAGCATGTCGGCCGTGGTCGTGCCATTCTCCAGCTTCAGCACCAGCATTTCATGGTCTTCCGAGGAGAGGTTGGTCCCGCGCAGGACGATGTCCGGTCCAGTGGCCTCGGCGCGGTCGAGGGTGAAGGCGAGATCCGCGATGTCGACGTCGATGACGTCTGCCCCGCGCGGGGCTTCAACCGGCAGGGTGCGCTCGTAGGAGAGCTTCCACGGGATGCGGTCAGCCCGTCGTTCCCCCCGCGCCGCGGGCACGAACGTCCACTCGGCGCGAAGGACCTGATTCCCGACGACCTGGGTGACAATGGCCGTTGCCTGATCCTCAGCGGGCCGCGCTGTCTCCTCCACCGCGAGGATGCGGGTCGGAACGGGGTCCAGGGTGGAGGCAATGGCCCGGTATTCGGCAGCCGCAAGAGGAACGCTGCTGCCGAAGATCTGGCCGAGATAGCGCTCCCCTGCCAGGTCGGTCACTCCCCGGGCGTCTCCCGCGCTCAGGCATGCGGCCAGCGATTCCGCAACAGCGGTGAGTTCGTCATCGAGCACGGCGAGCGGATCGGGCTCCACCTCAACCAGCGCGACTGGCGAGGCCGCTGGCAGTGAGGCGGGGGTGGCAGCAGGCGCCGGGCCTTCGATCTGGATGATCGCGGCGCTCTCGGGGACTGGCGTGGATGAACGGCCCGGAGCGGCCCTGCTGGCGGCCGCCGGAATTTCGCATGTGGCGGCGTACGCGCTCGCTGGCCGCGCCAGTCCCGCCACAAGGAGCGAGGCCGCCAGTAGGAGGGCCAGCGGCGTTGCCTCGCGGCGCCTCGCCAAATGCGGGAAATCCGTCTCGATGCGCCGGCGCGGCCGCTCGCTCCACGTCATGCTCTGCCCTGCTCCCGGTTGCCTGCCCCGGTCCGTGACCGCGGACGCCACACCGGAAGGATTCTCTTCATCATGCGGGGGCCGTCATTGTAGCCCAGGCCGCGAAGGGGGTGACATGGGGTCACGCCTATACTCGGGATGAAGAGGAGGGCGTGAGATGGAGCGGTTCCCCCCCGGAGAAGATCCGGCGGACCTGAACGGCCACGGTCATGATGAGGACGATTGGGCGGAGGCGCTGGCGCGCAGCGTCGCGCACCTGGCGGCGCAACTGACGATCAACCAGATTCGGCTGCGCGCCCTGGCAACCGAGCTTGGCGAGCGCGACGCGGTCGATCCGGATGCGGTATCCGCGCGAGTCCGGGCCATTGCCCTCGCGGATACGGGGAGCTACCTGCGGGAGAACCTTGGCGAGAGCCTGGTGGAGATCATCGACGTCGAGTCGCTGGAAGAGGATCTCGTCGCCTACTTGCAGGACGAGGGGTGAGGCGAGGGTGACGGGTGTCGGGGCGTCGGGAAGAATGACCGTTACGCTATGCCAACAGCCGATAGCCAGTGCCCATCACCCTCGACTTCCGACTTCCGGCTTCCGGCTCAGATACAGCAGCGTCAGGCCCGCGATGGCGAAGGGCTGCGCGACCGCGTAGACCAGGGCGGCGGCGCTGTTTGCTGCCTCGAGCGGCAGGCGGATCAGCACCAGCAGCAGCAGCGCCACGGCGATGCCGGGCGCGGCGGCCAGAAAGGCGAGCATCGCGGAGTTCGCCGCCATCTGCCACCATTGACCCTTGACCGCGGCCGACGACCGCGCCAGTGCCTCCTTCCCTCGCACGCCGTCCAGCAGGGCCGCCTGCCCGCCGAAGAGCCAGCGCACGCCGCGGTTGACCGCCCAGGGCAAGCCGATGATCGAGATGGTCAGCAGCAAGATGATCAGGCCAGCCCGAACGATCGTCAGCAGGTAGCCCCAGAGCCTTCGCTGCCCCTCGCGGAACGACCGGCGCACGCCGGGTTGCCGCCCGGCGGCAATGTCGCCCACCGCGTGAATCACCGCTGGCGTGACGATGACGAGGAGAAGCGCCCGTTGCAGGAGGGAGACCGCGCCCAGCAGGAACTGGAGCTCGGGGCTATCCTCGGTGAGCGTGGTCGTCGCGGCAAACTCCGGGCTGTTGCCCAACAGGTACTGAAGCAGGCTGACCGCCAGGATGGCCGGGACCAGGATGCTGCCGATGCCCGCGAACAGGCCGAAGTGCCCTCGGTAGATCTGCCAGGTTTGGCGCAGCGTTGGCCAACTGAGGCGGAAGATGACGATGGCGAGCGCAATGCCGGCGGCGACGATGGCGGCCACCAGCAGGGGATAGGGCCGGGTCAGCGCGAGGAGCACCGAGGCGTCCTGCACCACGCTGCAGAAGATATCACTCGGGTCGGGGCCAAGCATGGCCGCGGCGTTCACGCGCAGCGAGTCGGTCCGCAACCCTTCCATCCAGGTGAGCGGCTCCGTCCACTGGTGCTTGAAGGCGGGGCCGGTGGGGCCGTCGTAGACCCACGTTTCGCGCTCGCCCCAGCGCCCGGCAAAGGTCACCCAGGAGAATGGATCGTCCGCTTGCGTCACCGTGTCAGGGATCAGGCGCACCTCGGGGTCGATGCGGACTGGCTCGCCGCTGGTGATGTCACAGCCGAGGCCGGAGCCATCCTGCCCCCAGCCAAGCCAGAGGCCAGGGCCATAGTAGGAGGCATGGGAACCGCGCGAGGCGTAGACCAGCGGCCGGGTGCCTTCCTTCTCCAGCTTCGGGGCGTCCCAATCGGCGGTTTCGCCCCCATTGTGCTGGGCAAAGGCGATCTGCACCGGTTCCTGCTGGAGCGCCTCTTCGACGCTATCGGCGTCGAAGAGGAGCTGGATCATCTCCCAGTCCCCCTCGTGCAGATTGTTGAAATCGTTGAAGTAATAGAAGAACCAGTATTGCAGGGCGATGCCGC